>NZ_DATHMR010000205.1:0-2338 GCF_035486915.1 Dyella sp.
AATCCCGTACGCGAGGTCGTACACCGGCGCCATCTGGCCGTTCCCGGCGTCGACGACGTCCATCATCCCTTTGTCGCCCTTCGCCTTGATAGTCGCCTGCCCGTCGGCGATGCACTTTTTCACGCACGTCACGATTTGCGCCTTCGTTTTCAGCTCATCGCGCTTCGGATCGTCTGCATAGCGCGGTTTTTTCCCATCCACCGGGTCCGTGAAGTAATACATCGATGCGGCAGCGTGAATCAGTTGCGCCGCAAACGTGCGCTGCGCTGGCGTCGGCTTGAATTCATACTTATCTTCGGGAAAATCCTCGGCCATTGCGGTCAGCTTGCGGCCGATGTCGTTCCATTGATCGAGCACCAGTTCAGAGGCACCCTTGGCCGCCGGCGCGGGCTTTGCGGCAGCCTCACCCGACCCCGCGCCACCTGTCGTCGCGACCGATGGCAACGCCATGACAGCAAGACACGTACAAACTGCGAGCCCCAAGGTCAAAATCGTCCGTCTCATCGATGCTCTCCCTTCGATTTGCACACCCAGAAATCGTTGATTCCAGACTGCATCCGCTTTTGACGCACGAACCCGGATAAGGAATGGCGGCTGACATCCGACGTACAGGCCGCACGGCGTTCATCTTACGCATGGCGGCTGGCCGCGTCACGAAATTACCGGTGCGGCACGTCGGGCTTGCCCTTCCAACAGCCCAACGCCCCGACATGCTAAAATAAAGGGTGATTAGAAATGTGAGCTTGGCGTGAATTGGAGCTGGTTTGCCCTCCGTGGCCTTATAGCCTTGGCGGTCCTTGTAACGATCTTTCTCTCCCAGCGATTCTGGTTTCGCGCGATCTGGCGAACTACCGGCCGATGGAGTGTGAGCTGGCTACGGATCGGAGCGCGTGCATTGTACTGCTTCGCCCTGGTGGCGGTGATTGCCGCTATCGCAGGTGGTCTGCGTATGGGCTCGCACGGTCACTTGAAACAAAAAGAAGCGTTCCTCGTTATTTTCGCGGGACTTTGGTTTTCGAGCGCGTTGTTCGCATTTTTTGCGGTTGAGATCGTGCACGGCGTTGAGCATCTCTGGAATTGGTATCGCAAGGGTAAGGCGAAGACCTCTTCGGTTGCCGCGCCTACCGCCGGTGCTGTGGCAGGGACTTCCGGTTCGGCTGAGGTTTCTGCGCCTTATCATTCCATCGGGGAGCGCCTGGCCGATCCTTCTCGCCGGTATTTCTTCCGTGCGGCCAGCGTGCTGGCTGGAGCGGCTCCGTTTGCGGGAGCTGTGTATGGATTTGCCGCCGAACGCTTGAACTATCACGTCCGCCGCATCGAAATTCCCATCGCAAACCTGCCGCCGGCGATCGACGGCATGAAGATCGCGCAGATCAGCGACATCCACATGAGCGCGTTCATGAGCCGGGCGGCCGTTCGCCGCGCGGTGGACATGACGAACGAGCTCGGCTCCGACCTGACGGTGGTCACAGGCGACCTGATCACGGGCGCGCACGATCCTATCGCGGAGTGCGTCGAAGAGGTTAGCCGGCTACATGCTCCGCTCGGTGTCTGGGGCTGCAACGGCAACCATGAGATCTATGCGGATGCCGAGGAGCTTGCGGAAGAGCTTTTTGCGCAGCACGGCATGAAGATGCTGCGGCAGGAAAACGCAGTCCTCGAATATCGGGGGGCAAAGTTCAATTTGATTGGGGTCGATTACCAGCGCGAGCGCAATCTCAATGGCCATCGCACGCAGATGCTTTCGAACCTGGAGCCGCTGATTCACCGCGACATGCCGAATATTTTGCTGTCGCACAATCCGAACAGCTTTGATCGAGCGGCGGAACTTGGCGTCGAGCTTTCGCTGGCCGGGCACACGCATGGCGGGCAGATTCAGGTGGAGATTCTGGATCACCGGCTGACGCCGGCGCGGTTTATTTCGGATTACATTGCGGGGCTGTTTGAGCGGCCGATGTTCATGCCGTCGCGCAAGGTGATGGTGCAGGCTGAGCCGGATGCGCCTGCGGGAGTGCCGAGCCAGAACGCGTCGCGGCTTTATGTGAATCGCGGGCTGGGGACGGTTGGCGCGCCGGTTCGCCTTGGAGTGCCGCCAGAGATTTCGCTCATCGTGTTGCGCCGCGCCTGACGGCGCATCCTATCGACACATCCAATCGAGTCGACGCATCCTATCGGGGCGATTTGCCATCCATCTTTGCGTGCCTCGCATGTTGCCGCGGCGTTACTCCTGTGTTGCGCCCAGATGTTAATTCGTGCACAGGCCGCTGAGACCTATGGACGAATCACGCAGGCTGGTACACACTCAAACTTCTGCATGCTGTCCCAGCAGGTGCCTTGA
>NZ_DATHMR010000206.1:0-27103 GCF_035486915.1 Dyella sp.
CACGATCGTTACAGTGCGGACGCTTCAAGAATCACGCAAGGAAAGCGTACCTACGCAAGAAACGAAGGCTGAACGAGTGCCGCAGAATTATATTTTTATATAGCAGTCGCATTCGTTAATTAAGCGCATTAACTGCGGCGATTTGGCATCGGCTCGCATGGCGAGTATCTCGCGCACAGCCAAAATTTGAGTGTTATTAGGTATTAACTCGCTTGGACTTTCCCACATCCAGTCGATCAGTATAGAAAACAGCTGATCAGGTGGCATCTCGGCTACTTCACGCCTTGTCGGGATGTACATACCGTTGCGAATTGATGGGTTATTTCGGCCATGCGAATCGAACGCAGCTTCGAACGCACTTTCAGGCATTCTAAATCTATCATCGAGATCGCTCATGTGACTGATCTCCTCTCAAAACATAGTTTCCGGCTTGGCTCTACGCCAAGCCGGGCCTTGGCGTTTTACGAAATTTTCGATTGCTTCCGCATCGAATCGCCCTTCAACTCTACCCTGTGAGCGTTGTGCACGATGCGATCAAGGATCGCGTCAGCGATCGTTGGCTCGCCAATATAGACGTGCCACTCCGCCACAGGCATTTGAGCGGTAATAACAACGGAAAGTGCGCCAACACGATCGTCGATGACCTCTAGTAAGTCCTGACGTCCTCGCGCTGTCATTTTGGAAACGCCCCAGTCATCCAAAATTAGCATTCGCATTTTTTGCAACTGCGCCCGGAATTTTGGCAAGCTGCCGTCCTCGCGTGCGATTTCGATTTCCTCGAGCAATCGAGGAAGTCGCCGATACGCGACCGTCATACCCTGACGGGTTGCCTGGAGGCCGAATGCGCACGCCAACCACGTTTTGCCTGCACCAGTTGGGCCAGTAATAATTACATTCTGTCCGCGCTGTATCCAGTCGCCTGTAAGCAATGATGATATTTGGCGTTTATCAATGCCACGGCTAGTGCGGTAGGCATTCTGCAAACATCTTCGGAGTCTCTATGAGGCGTACAGGAACTTTGGCTTTCCTAACTATTGTTGCCATGGGTAGCTTGTCCTGCGGCAATTCAATGGGCGTCGAAACTAGCGCTCAGTCCGCGATGCAGGACCAGTCTGAAATCTACAAGACTTTCCTCACTCAATGGATTGGCACAGAGCAAAAGCCGATTAACGTGTCCCGGACTGCAGAAACCCCTTCGGCCGCCGACATGAAAGATTTCACAGAGTGCGCAGCCTCTGGCACACGGTGGGCAACGCCAGCACCGGCCAACGACATTACCGGCCAAATCAGTCAGCTTTCCTACGTGCGCCCAACAGATCCGAAAACATGGAAGCCGCAAGACCCGCAGAACCTTATCGCTCACGGCCAGTCCGTCGGGTCCGCAGTTGATAGCGGCTTTTCTCATGGGCTTATGACTCTATCTGCGGTGGTATTTGACACCACACATCACACGGCCGCGCTCAAATACTCCTTCGTGTGTGGCGGGCTGTGCGGAAACGGTGGCACCGTCATCTTCATAAAGACGTCTCATGGCTGGGCTCGCAGCAAGAAGGCATGCGGAACGTGGATCTCCTAATGTGCGGCGGCATGCCTAACTACTCGTTCAAGGCGGACGCCTCCGGCGCCGCTTAACTCAGGCGTTGAACGTCCGCACTTCCGACAAAGAAAAAACGCCACTAAGGCGCTTTTCTTTTTCCGCAATGGAGACCGAGAGCGGAATCGAACCGCTGTGCGCGGCTTTGCAGGCCGTCAACAAGGGGCTACAAAGCATGCCTTGTCGATAACGATGATTATTTGCTTACCTGTTATCGCTATATCGAACTCAACCCTGTCAGGGCGGCGATGGTCGATGGACCCGAGGCGTATCCATGGTCGAGCTACCATGCCAATGCACTAGGACACGACGACCGGCTACTTACTCCGCATCCCCAATATCTTGCACTCGGCACAACGCTTCAACTGCGCCAGCAAGCTTATGCAGCGTTGTTTTCCAACGTCATCAGTGATGATCGGCTTGCCGAAATACGTGCATACATCCAGCATGCCCCCGTTGTTTCGACCCCGTTGTTTCAGTCGTCAACCGGAACCCATTTGGCGATTTTTTGCGTGTATCTAGCCAAGGCATATTGGCCACTGATACCAAACACTAGCGCGAACGGTAGGATGGCCAACCTTTCGTGCCCATAAATCGGGGCTTTCGTAGCAACCAGTAGTAAGGCCGCTCCCGTGCCGATCGAGAAGATGCCGATGGAAGCCAGGATAATAAGCTTAATTCGTGACCGCAGATCAATAGTAAGCCACGCAGAACAATGCTCACACCGATACTGCTTATACGTTCCTGCCTGGGGCAAATAATCCTTCACTTTGGGCTGAATTAGCTGATGGCAGCACGGGCATTGCTTGACGAGATCCCGTGCGTCGACTTTCATCCTGACAGACTCGTCAGGATGCGCCACAAGCCGTAAATGCGCAGCTAAGGATGTTTGTTTTTCTTTGCGCATTTTGGCACCGCTCACCTACGTCTATTGAAGTCTCGGAGTTGAAAGCAAGCCACAGAAATGCATTCTCTGCCACTAGTGGGATAGTCCAAGCTCATAAGAGCCCCGCCACGTTGTACTGCATCATAAGGGGGTTGGAGCAAAGCACCCATTCAAATATGGGCATCCGGACCAACACCCGCTGACGTCTCCTGGTGTTGATAAGAGCAACATGCAAGCGCCTCACCGATTGCACCCTTGTCAAAAAACATCTCGTTCTATAAACCTGATCTTTGCGGTACTAGATAGCAGACTCCACGGCCATATCGAACAGTAACGAGAGTTTGTCGGGGTGTTTCAGCGTGAGAGCACGCTGCTTTTTTTTCGGCTTTTCGCCCGCCAAAATGGCACGAATAGCGGGCTCCTCGTCGTCTTTTTCCTCGCCGCCCAAACTGACAGCAACGGCGGTGTCGGTTGGCGTGTACTTCGCGTAACAATTCATTCAAGGCGGACGCCTACGGTGCCGCTTAACTCAGGCGTTGAACGTCCGCACTTCCGACAAAGAAAAAGCGCCACTAAGGCGCTTTTCTTTTTCCGCAATGGAGGCCGAGGTCGGAATCGAACCGGCGTACACGGCTTTGCAGGCCGCTGCATGACCACTCTGCCACCCGGCCATTGCTGGGATTCACGATCTTAGCGGATCACGCGTCCCCTAAAAACAAATCCCCGGTGACCCGAGGCTTTGCGTGAAACTGGAGCGGGAAACGAGACTCGAACTCGCGACCCCGACCTTGGCAAGGTCGTGCTCTACCAACTGAGCTATTCCCGCATCGGAGCGTGCAACTATAGCAGAATCGCCTGGGATGTGAATAGCCCGCGTGGCGATTTTTGTAGCAAATTAAGTGAGTTGCCGTACTTTCTTAAAGCTTTACATACGACAAGGCCCCGGGCTTTCACCTGGGGCCTGTCTGGAATCTGGAGCGGGAAACGAGACTCGAACTCGCGACCCCGACCTTGGCAAGGTCGTGCTCTACCAACTGAGCTATTCCCGCATCGGAGCCGCGCATTTTAACGTGTGTAACGGGATCGTCAAGCGTTTCGATCTTGCTGGGCTGTGAGAACCGGATCGTCCCCGTGCAGTGCGGGCCACGCGGCGCGCAAGTAGTAGAGCCCCGACCAGATGGTGAGTATGCCGGCAATGACCAGCAGCCCCTCGCCGATGTGATAGAGCCGCAGCGCTTCGGCGTCTTTTTCGTGCTGAAGAATCAACACGATCAGGGCGAAGATCTGCATCCCCGTTTTCAATTTGCCGAGAAAGGCGACACGCACGGTGGCGCGCATGCCGATTTCGGCCATCCACTCACGCAGTGCGGAAATGCTGATTTCGCGGCCAACAATGATCGCCGATGTGATGGCCATGACGATGCCCGACCAATCCCCGCGGTGATCGGCCACCAGCATGAACAGCGTCACCGCCACCATCAACTTGTCCGCCACCGGATCGAGAAAAGCGCCGAATTTGGAGGTCATGTTGAGGCGGCGGGCCAGATAACCATCCAGCCAGTCGGTGACGCCGGCAAGGGCGAACACCACGGCGGCGGTGAGGTTGTGACCTTTGAACGGCAGGTAGAAAACCAGCACCATCACCGGCAGCAGCGCTACGCGGAACAGCGTCAGCCACGTGGGCAGGTTGATACGGCGCATGAACCTCTTCCGTTTTCGTCAGTGTCGCATGAGAAGGGATGCTCTGATCAATGGCGATCATGCATGTAGCGCGTCATAGATGCGTTCGGCCAGGCCGCGATCAATCCCCTTCACCTGCATTAATTCTTCGATACCGGCGGCCTCAACCCCGGCCAAGCCGCCGAAGGCCTTGAGGAGTGCCGTGCGGCGACGCGCGCCGACGCCCTGCACGTCTTCCAACACGCTGCGTTCACGGGCCTTTTCGCGACGCTTGCGGTGACCGCTAATGGCGAATCGGTGCGATTCGTCGCGAACCGCCGCCACCAGATGCAAGGCTGGCGAGGTGGGCCCGGGATGGATCTCGCGACCGGCGCTGACCAAGATCAACGTCTCTTCGCCCGCGCGACGTCCCGGGCCCTTGGCGACGCCAACGATTTCGATACCGGCGATACCCAGGTCGCGTAGCACATCGAGCGCCTGATTGACCTGACCGGTGCCGCCATCAATCAGCAGGACATCCGGGCGTACGCCCTCGCCTTCGGCCACTTTGCGGAAACGGCGCGTGAGCGCCTGATGCATGGCCGCGTAATCGTCGCCGGGTGTGATGCCTGCGATGTTGAAGCGGCGGTAATGCGATTTCTCCGGACCTTCCGGACCGAAGACCACGCATGACGCCACGGTAGCTTCGCCGCGGGTGTGGCTGATGTCGAAACATTCGATCCGGCGCGGCGGCTCGTCGAGACCCAGCATGTTTTGCAGATCTTCAAAGCGCGTACCCAAGGTTTGACGACTGGCAATGCGTGACGTCAGCGACGCCTGCGCGTTGCGTTCGGCCATCTGCAGGAACTGCGCACGTTCACCGCGGACACGTGTCTTGATATCGACGGCGTGGCCGGATTGCTGCGTCAGCATTTCGCTGAGAATGCCTATGTCGGCAATTTCTTCGCCGAGGATGATCTCGCGCGGCACAGGGCGATCGAGGTAATACTGCGCGATGAACTGTGCGAGTACGTCGGCAGGTTCGGCATCGAGCGGAAGGCGCGGGTAGAAATCGCGTGTGCCCAGACTGATGCCGTTGCGGAAGAACAATACGCTGACGCACGCGATACCCGATTCGATGCGACACGCGATAACGTCCATATCGGTTGTGGCGCCTTGCACATGATTTTGCGCGTGTAGCTTGCGCAGTGTCGCCACCTGGTCGCGCAGTGTCGCGGCGCGCTCGAAATCAAGCGATGCGCTGGCCTGCTCCATCGCCGTGGCGAGTTCATCGATCACCGCGCCGCTCCGACCTTCCAGAAACATCTCGGCGTGACGCACGTCGCTGCGATAATCCTCCGTCGTGATCAATCCAACACACGGGCCGGTGCAACGGCCGATCTGATATTGCAGGCACGGCCGCGAGCGATTGCGGAAGTAGCTGTCCTCGCACTGACGCACTTTGAACAGCTTCTGCATTAGATTCAGGCTTTCGCGCACGGCGAAGGCACTCGGGAACGGTCCGAAGTATCGACCAGGCTGATTGCGCGCGCCACGATGAAAGGCGAGTCGCGGATAGTCTTCGTTGCCCGAAAGGTAAATGTATGGGTAGCTTTTATCGTCGCGCAGCAGAATGTTGTAGCGTGGCTTGAGCGCCTTGATGAGCTGCGATTCCAGCAGCAGCGCTTCCCCTTCGGTGCGCGTGATGGTGATCTCGCAGCGCGCAATCTGCGCCACCATGGCCGCAATGCGCGGTTCCATGCGCGGCTTGAGAAAGTAACTGCTGACGCGCTTTTTTAAATTACCGGCCTTGCCGACGTACAACAACTCTCCCGCCTCGTCGAAGTAACGATAGACGCCGGGCGACGTGGTGAGTGTGCGAACAAAGGCCTTGCCATCGAAGGCCTGCGAAGGAGCGGGCTGCATTCGGTAATTCTAGCCCGTTTGGCGTGATTCTTATGCCTCGGGCGTGCGGGTGTTCAGCCGTGGCGCAGGCGTTCGATCAAGCCCTGCACACCCTGTTCTGCGAGGTTGACCGAATCGGCGAAGCCGGAACGTTCGCCGTAATAAGGGTCCGGAAATTCCCGGGGCGACGGTAGACCGGACCACTCCAGAAACAATGCGACACGGTCGCTGGAAGCTCCCCCCGACACGCGTTGCATCTCGCTGAGATTGTCCAGATCCATGGCGAGCAGAAGATCATAGCGGTCGAAGTCCGTCGAACGCAGTTGCCGGGCGCGGTGACGATCGAGGCTGTATCCTGCCGAAGCCGCAGCCTCGCGCATGCGCGGATCAGCCGCTTCACCGGCGTGCCAACCGCCTGTACCGCACGATGCAACGTCGATCAGCAATCCCGCCTCTGCGAGATGTTTGCGTGCTACCGCCTCGACCAACGGCGAGCGACAGATGTTGCCGAGACAGACGAACAGAATGCTGCGAATCATAAAGGCCGTTGATTCAGCCACGCCTCGGCGCGGTGAACATCGTCTTCCGTGTCGATGCCCGGCGGGAAAGGTTCAGGCGTGAGACGCGCGGCGATCGGGTAACCGTGTTCCAACACGCGCAGCTGTTCCAGCGATTCGGCCTGTTCCAACGGCGTGCGCGGCAAACTGGTATAGGTCTGCAGAAAGCCCGCGCGATAAGCATAAATGCCGATGTGCCGAAGAAACGGTAACCCTGCAGGCAACGCATCTTTGCTGGTGGCGAAGGCATCGCGTGCCCACGGCAGCGGAGAGCGGCTGAAATACAGTGCGCGACCATTCGCTGCGCGCACGAGTTTCACGACATTGGGATCGAAGAGTTCGTACGCATCGGTGATTGGCGTGGCGAGCGTGGCCATGGGCGCATCGTCCTCGGCCAGCGCGCGCGCGACTTCGCGAATACCTGCAGGCGGCGCGAAGGGTTCGTCGCCTTGCAAGTTAACGACAATGGCATCGGCACCCCAGCCGTAGTGCGCAGCGCATTCCGCGAGACGGTCGCTACCGGATGCGTGATCGCTGCGTGTCATGCATACGTCAACGCCCTGCCCCTGCAGCGCATCGGCAATGCGCTGATCGTCGACCGCCACCACCACTTGCGACGCACCCGCCATCAACGCACGCTGCGCGACACGCACCACCATCGGAATGCCGCCGATGGCACGCAATGGCTTTGCTGGCAGACGCGTCGAACCGTAACGGGCAGGAATGGCGACGATGAAGTGAGGTGTAGTGGCTGACATGGCGGCCTCGATACAGATGCGCGCAAGCGTACCTGCTACGGCGTCCGCAGACGAGTCAAGGTGCCAACCCCAGCGCAAATCCGCAGCCGTTCGCGAGTTCCAGGAAGCCCGGAAAGGATGTCGCGACATTGGCGCAATCGCGAATAACCACCTCGCCTTTGGCAACCAGCCCGGCTGCTGCAAAGCTCATCGCGATGCGGTGATCGCCGTGGCTATCCACAACACCAGCTTCGATCGCGCCGCCGTCGATGATCGCGCCGTCCGGGGTTTCTTCGATACGCACGCCCAGCGCCCGAAGGCCCGCTGCCATCGTGGCGATGCGATCGGACTCCTTCACGCGCAGCTCCGCCGCACCACGGACAATCGTGCGTCCTTTGGCGACAGCGGCTGCGACAAAGAGCGCCGGGAATTCATCGATCATGTCTGGCACCAGCGCTTCGGGCAATTCGATACCGTGCAATGGCGCGTGACGCACGACGAGATCGCCGACCTTCTCGCCACCGCTTTCGCTTTGCTTTTCGATCTGGATATCGGCGCCCATCAAACGCAATGCTTCAAGCAATCCCGTGCGCCGTGGATTGAGGCCTACGGCAGGCAGACGCACGATCGAACGAGGGACAATGCTTGCCGCAACCAGGAAAAACGCAGCCGAGGAAAAATCAGCCGGCACCACAACATCCGTTGCTGTCAGGCGATGACCACCTTCGAGCCTGGCGCGTCCCGGCGAAAATTCGATCGGCCAGCCAAACGCTGCCAGCATGCGTTCGGTGTAATCGCGCGTGGGGTGCGGTTCGATGATCTCGGTGCTGCCTTTCGCGTACAACCCGGCAAGAAGCAACGCCGATTTGATCTGTGCGCTCGCCACGGGCAATTCATAGCTGATGCCATGCAATGTCTTTCCACCATGAACGTGCAAGGGCGGTAGGCCATCGTGCGTATCGATATGCGCGCCCATCTTGGCGAGCGGGTCGGTGACGCGGCGCATCGGACGCTTGGACAACGATTCGTCGCCAATCAGCGTGCTGTCAAACGATTGACCGGCGAGCAACCCGGTAAGCAGACGCATGCCAGTTCCCGCGTTGCCACAATCGAGTGGCTTGGATGAACCACGCAAACCGTGCAAGCCCACGCCACGTACCACGCGCTCACCCGCCGAGGGCGATTCGATGGAAACGCCGAGCTGCGCGAGCACGGCAGCCGTCGCGCGAGTGTCTTCGCCTTCGAGAAATCCACGAATATGCGAGGTGCCTTCGGCGATGGCCGACAGCATCATCGAGCGATGGGATACTGACTTGTCACCCGGTACGACGACGTCGCCATGAAGCGCACCCGTGGAGCGGCTGACCCAATCAAAGCGCTGCGCGCCGCTCACGGCAGAGCCACCGGGTAGGAGCCAAGCACACGCACCTGCGTGGCGACGGGCCCCATGTCTTTCAGTGCTGCCTGCAACGACTCACCGTCGATGTGGCCGGAGACATCGATAAAGAACGCATACTGCCATTTGCCTGTATGGGCGGGGCGTGACTCAATACGGTTCATGCTGACGCCGTGTTTGGCAAACGGACTGAGTACATCGTAAAGCGCGCCGGGCTTGTCGTTCACGGTGATCAACAACGACGTACGATCGTTGCCCGACGGGGGGAACAGCGAGCGCCCGATGACGAGAAAGCGCGTCGTGTTGTCGGCGCGATCTTCAATCGCATCGGCTACGGTCTTGAGGCCATAAACCTTGCCTGCGGCGGCGCCTGCAATAGCGGCAGCATCGTCGGTATGACGTGCCAGACGCGCGCCTTCCGCATTGCTGCTTACTGAAATGCATTCCGCACCCGGCAAATTCACACGCAACCATGTCTTGCACTGTTGCAGCGACTGCGCGTGACCGTATACGCGTTTGATGCCTTCCAGCGAATCGCGCTGCGACAACAAGCATTGATGCACGCGCAATTCCACTTCGCCGCAGATGCGCGCTTCGGACGTAAGGAACAAATCCAGCGTGATCTGGATCATGCCTTGTCCGGAATTCTCCACCGGCACGACGCCAAAATCCGCGTGGCCCGCAGCGACTTCCTGGAACACTTCTTCGATGCTGCCCAGGGGCAAGCCATAAGCGGCATGACCGAAGTGCTTACGCACGGCCTGCTCGCTGAAGGTGCCTTCCGGGCCGAGATAACCGACCTTGAGTGGATCTTCTTGCGCGAGACAGGACGACATGATTTCACGAAACAACCGCACCATTTCCGTATCCGAGAGCGGACCATGGTTGCGGTCGACCACCATGCGCAGTACATGCGCCTCGCGCTCCGGACGATAGTAATCGATGGCTGAAAGCCCCTCGCCTTTCACGCGCGCTACTTCGCGTGCCCAGTTGGCGCGTTCGGAGATCAGTTCCTGGATCTGCCGGTCGATGCTGTCGATGCGGTCACGCACCTGCGTCAGCGATGACTTGGGGTCGTTCATGATTTGGATGTCCAAGCGTAAAGAAGTCTGATTTCACATGGCATAGTGCCTGAAATCGGCCAGAAAGTCCGTATCTGGGGAGCTTCAGGTCAGCCGTGTCGTTGGGTAAAATCGCGCATAAACGCGATAAGTGCTTCGACGGCTTCGTAAGGCACGGCGTTGTAGAGCGAGGCACGCATGCCGCCGATCGCTTTGTGGCCTTTCAATGCCATCAACCCGGCGGCTTCCGATTCCTGCAAGAACGCAGCATCGAGCGCGCTGTCATGTAGCGTGAATGGCACATTCATACGCGAACGTACGGCAGGATCGATCGGGTTGCGGTAGAAGCCACCGGAGTTGTCGATGGCCGCATAAAGCGCCTTGGATTTCTTGCGATTTTCCTCGGCCATGGCGTTCAGGCCGCCTCGTTCCTTCAACCATTGGAACGTCAATCCGGCGAGATACCAGCCCCACGTATTGGGCGTGTTGAGCATGGAATCGTTCGCCGCATGTTCGGCGTAGCGGAAAATACGCGCCATCGGCCGAACCGGTCTTTCAAGCAGATCGCGACGGATGATGATCAACACCAGACCGGACGGCCCGATATTTTTCTGCGCGCCAGCGTAAATCAAACCAAAGCGACTGACGTCGATGGGGCCGGAGAGAATGTCGGACGACATGTCCGCGACGAGCGGAACGCTGCCGACATCGGGCACGTCCTGAAACTCCACGCCGTGGATGGTTTCGTTGGTGGCAATGTGCACGTAGGCCGCGTTTGCGTTGAGCTTCCACGACTCGCGCGGCGGCATACGCAAATAGTTTTCCGGCTTGCTGTTGGCAGCGACGTTCACGCGCACGTACGTTGCCGCTTCACTCGCTGCTTTTTCGCTCCAGTGCCCGGTGACGATGTAGTCGGCGGTGTCGCCCTCGCCCGCCAGATTCATGGGGATCTGCGCGAAGTGCTGCGTAGCACCGCCCTGCTCGAACAGCACGGCATAATCGGAAGGGATGTTCATCAGCCCGCGCAAATCGGCTTCGACTTGCGCAGCCATCGCGATAAACCGCTTGCCGCGATGCGATTGCTCCATCACCGAGGCGCCGCTGCCGTTCCAATCAAGCAGCTCGCGCTGCGCACGCTCAAGTACCGGCAACGGAAGTGCCGCCGGACCCGCGCTGAAATTCCATACCCTGCTCACGCGCCGCTTCCCATCATGGATGACCGATGCATTATGCCGCGCCGCAGCAACACATCGTCAACGGGATGCAAAACGACAACCTCGTATTTGTCAGAAATGCGCGAATAAAAGCAAAGCAATCCCCAGTGCCAACACGGCGGCGGTGACTATCAGCCACCAGACTTCGCCACGTGGGCCGGCAGCATCTTCCGGTAGCGGCTCGGGTGGCGGTTCCGGCATGACGAATTCGGGCTCCGGCTCGAGGCCCGGGGCATCGACAAGGAAACGGTGCATGCCGATGCCGATCTGATCGCCAGGCAACAGCACCGTTTGCTGTGCTACCACGCCATTAACGCGTGCCGGATAGCGCGAATCGATTGACTGATCGGTTTCCAGACACAGCGTTCCGTCCCGCCAGACGACGGCAAGTGTTGCAGTCTCGCCTTGCGGCAGATCGAGTGGCATGCGCCCGTGAGGGCCCAACTCAAGGCGATCGGCGATCGATAGCACATGCCCCGAAAGCGGACCGGCCACTGCACGCAAAGCTACCGTGCAACGCTCTTGTTCGGGCATGTCGGGGGACGAACGGCCGTCTGGCAGCTCATCCGCGCACAGCAACATGCGGCAATCGCCAACGCTGAGCATGTCGCCGGGACGCAGAATGGCACGCTCCCGCACCGGCCGCGCGTTGACATACACGCGTGTGGCGTCGGGCAGCACTTCAAGCACCCAGCCACGACGATCGAGCGCGATGCGCAAGTGATGGGCGGCGGATTGTCCAGCAGCAAGTATCAAGTCGTTATCGGGCTCACTGCCGACGCGCAACTGCGCCTGGTTCCATTGGAAACCCGCGCGGGTGGATTGAGGGAACTCGATGCGCATGAAGTGACCGACGACGTGACGGCGCGACTCTAACAGAGCGTAGGAACTATCGGCACTCGGAAGCCTTTATCATGTTCAGCCCCCTGCACGAGTTCAGCCATGCCGAGCATCGATATCCGCCGACCTCACCAACTTTCTCACGACCAGGCGCACGCCCTGATCGATCGGGTTGCCGCGCGCATGCGCGAAAAGTTCGAGGTGAAGACGCAGTGGCAGAACGATACGCTGGCCTTCGAACGGCCCGGTATCAGCGGGAAGATCGCCGTGGGCCCCAGTGAAATCCACGTCACAGCCCAGCTTGGAATGCTGTTTTCCCCGCTCAAGGGCATGATCGAGCAGGAAATTCGACGGAAGCTGGACGAGCACTTCGCTTAACTTTTCTTTGACCCCATCCCAATCCGTGGCATAATCGAGGGCTTACGCGGCCATGGTGGCTTGCGCGCTAACTCCGGATCGCATGGCCAAAGACGACGTCATTGAAATGGAAGGCACGGTGGTCGAGACCCTGCCTAACACCATGTTTCGTGTGCAGCTGGAAAACGGCCACATTGTGATTGCCCATATTTCGGGCCGCATGCGCAAGCACTACATCCGTATCCTCACCGGCGACAAGGTCAAGGTGGAGATGACGCCTTACGACCTGACCAAGGGCCGCATTACCTACCGCATGAAGTAAGTCGCCTCGCGCGAACATGCGATAAAAAAGCCGCGCTTCGTGCGCGGCTTTTTATTTGCTCACTCGACGGCGATCTCAAGACACCGCAGCGGGTACCGGCTCGGCGGCCTCGGTGTTCACCTGCAGCTCGCCCTCGCGAACGCTCAGCAGCACCTTGCCGCCATCGGCCAGCTTGCCAAACAGCAGCTCGTCGGCCAGCACACGCTTCACCTTCTCCTGGATGACGCGAGCCATGGGGCGCGCACCCATCTGCGGATCGAACCCGTGCTCGGCGAGCCAGCGGCGGGCATCGGCATCGACATCCAGTGACACATGCTTCTCGCTGAGCTGCGATTCCAGCTCGATGAGGAACTTGTCCACCACGCGGAGGATGTGGTCGAAGTCCAGCGCGTTGAACTGGATGATCGCGTCCAGACGGTTACGGAACTCCGGAGTGAAGGAACGACGGATCACTTCCATCGCGTCCATCTGATGGTTCTGCTTCACGAAGCCGATACCGCGACGCGATGCCTGCTGCGCACCCGCGTTGGTGGTCATCACCACCACCACGTTCTTGAAATTGGCTTCGCGGCCATTGGTATCGGTAAGCACACCGCGATCCATGACCTGCAGCAGGATGTTGAACACATCCGGATGCGCCTTTTCGATTTCATCCAACAGCAACACGGCGTGAGGATGCTTGGTGACCGCTTCCGTCAGCAGGCCACCCTGATCGAAACCGACGTAGCCCGGAGGTGCGCCAACCAGACGCGAGACCGAATGCGCTTCCATGTACTCGGACATGTCGAAGCGAATCATCTCGATGCCTAGCTGCATCGCCAGCTGTTTGGTGACTTCCGTTTTGCCCACGCCCGTCGGGCCGGCGAGCAGGAAGCAGCCGATCGGCTTGGACGGATCGGCAAGCCCCGAACGCGCCATCTTGATCGACGCCGCGAGCGCCTCGATGGCCGCGTCTTGACCGAACACCACCATCTTGAGATTGCGCTCGAGGTTCCTCAGCACATCGCGATCCGACGCCGAGACCTGTTTTGCAGGAATGCGCGCCATCTTGGCGACGATGTATTCCACTTCAGGCACGTCGACCTTGCCCGTGCGTTGATCGACGGGCAGCAGACGCTGACGCGCGCCGGCTTCGTCGATCACGTCGATAGCCTTATCCGGCAGCAGACGGTCGGGAATGTGCTTGACCGATAGATCCACCGCAGCCTTCAAGGCTTCGGATGTGTAGGTGACACTGTGATGATCTTCGAAGCGCGACTTCAGGCCCTTTAGAATCTCAAAACTCTCGGCCACGCTCGGCTCGACGACATCGATCTTCTGGAAGCGACGTGCCAGCGCACGATCCTTCTCGAAGATGCCGCGGAATTCCTGGAACGTGGTGGAGCCGATGCAACGCAGCTCGCCCGATGCAAGCATCGGCTTGATCAAATTGCTAGCGTCCATCGTGCCACCCGAGGCGGAACCCGCGCCGATGATGGTGTGGATTTCGTCGATGAACAGAATGGCGCCCGTCTGCTTCTTCAGCTGGCCGATCACTGCTTTCAGGCGCTTCTCGAAGTCGCCGCGATATTTCGTACCCGCGACCAGCGCGCCCAGATCGAGCGCCCAGATCGTCGCGTTTTCGAGCACTTCAGGCACTTCACCGTCAACAATTCGCTTCGCCAGACCTTCAGCGAGCGCCGTTTTACCGACGCCTGCCTCACCGACGTAAAGCGGATTGTTCTTGCGACGGCGGCAGAGCACCTGGATGGTGCGTTCGATTTCGTCCTGGCGGCCGATCAGCGGATCGATCTTGCCCTCGAGCGCGAGTTCGTTGAGGTTGGAGGCGTATTCGCTGAGCGGATTGCCCTTGCCTTCGCCACTCTCCTCCGACTCGCGGTCGCCGCCGGAGATGCCCGACGAGGGCTCGTCGCCGATCTTGGCGATACCGTGGGAGATGTAATTGACCACGTCCAGACGCGTGATCTCCTGCTGATGCAGGAAATACACAGCGTGTGAGTCCTTTTCGCCGAAGATCGCGACGAGCACGTTCGCGCCCGTGACCTCTTTGCGACCGGAGGACTGCACGTGATACACGGCGCGTTGAAGCACGCGCTGAAAACCGAGTGTGGGCTGGGTATCGCGCTCGTCGCCGTGCGGAAGCACCGGCACGGTCTCGGCGATGATCTTTTCCAGCTCATGCGTCAAACGCGGAAGATCCGCACCGCAGGCTCGCAGGGCTCCAAGCGCCGACTGGTTCTCAGTGAGGGCGAGCAACAAGTGCTCGACCGTCATGAACTCATGGCGTTGCTCTCGGGCCTGCTTGTAGCACTGGCCAATGGTGACTTCGAGATCCTTGCTGAACATCCGGACCTACTCCACTGCAATTGTTGGGCGGCTTTACCGCGTTGAATGCAAGATGGGGGCCAAAAAAGTCTGATCAATATCTCCTTGCGATATAGCGTTTAGCAGACTCTTTAAACCTTTTCCATCGTGCATAACAGAGGATGCTGGTGGGCACGTGAATATTCGTTTACTTGGGTGACCTTTGTTTCGGCCACTTCCCGGGTAAACACCCCGCACACGCCCTTACCGCGGGTGTGTACGTGCAACATGATCTGTACGGCTTTCTCCTGGTCCATGCCGAAAAAACTACGCAATACCTCGACCACGAAGTCCATAGGTGTGAAATCGTCATTTAGCAACAAAACCTGAAATAGCGGCGGCTTTGCCACTTCAGGCTTGGATACTTCGACGGTAAGACCATGTCCACCGCCGTTTTCTTGTTCGTTTTCGTTCGCCATGCGTTCCGTTTCGCGCTTGTTCGACTTCATTATACGCCTAGGCAGATTCTGCTCTTGGGCGGCTGCGCTTGAGGTAATGGCACAATAACGCCATTTAAAGTGCCCACCCGGGCCGTGATCGTTTCATGACAAAAACTTCTGACTCCGACAATGACATCTGGCGCCCACACGTCACCGTGGCCTGCGTGGTGGCCGATGGCGACCGTTACCTCATGGTTGAAGAGGAGGTTAGCGGCCGCTTGGCCTATAACCAGCCGGCGGGTCATCTGGATGATTTTGAAAGCCTTGAGCACGCCGCCGTGCGCGAAACGCGCGAGGAGACAGGCTGGACGGTGGCATTGACACATCTGGTGGGCGTCCATCAGTGGCGCAGCAGCGAACACGGCGACGTCGTGGTCCGCTTCACCTTCGCCGCGAGCCCCGTCAGCCACGATCCCAGCCAGCCGCTGGATTCGGGCGTCCTCCGGGCGCTCTGGCTCACTCGCCGCGAGATTGCAGACCTGGACGGCCGCCTGCGCAGCCCCATGGTGCTGATGAGCATCGACGACTGGCTGGCAGGCCAACGCCTGCCGCTGTCCGTCCTGGGCAATCTGATGCCAGACGGCGGCGTGCCATGAAGGTGATGCTGGGCGTTTCCGGGGGCGTCGACTCATCGGTCGCCGCCCTGCTCCTGCAGCAAGCCGGGCATCAGGTCGAAGGTCTATTCATGCAGAACTGGGAGGAGGACGACCGAAGCGGCCCCTGCACCACCGACGCAGACCGCAAGGACGCCGTCGCCGTATGTGGCCGTCTGGGCATCCCCTTCCATGCGCGCAACTTCGCGACAGAGTACTGGGATGGCGTGTTCGAGCACTTCCTCGCCGAATATCGCGCCGGCCGCACGCCGAATCCGGATGTGCTTTGCAATCGCGAAATCAAGTTCAAAACGTTTCTGGACGAAGCACGCACGCTAGGAGCGGAAAAGATCGCGACGGGTCACTACGCACGCGTAGACGAGCTCGATGGACGTTTCCGCCTGCTGCGTGCCATCGATACGAGCAAGGATCAGACCTATTTTCTGCACGCGATCGGTCAGCAGCAACTTGCGTCCACGCTGTTCCCGGTCGGCGAAATCGAAAAAATACGCGTGCGCGAGATAGCACGCGACGCTGCTTTACCGACCCACGCGAAAAAAGACTCCACCGGCATCTGCTTCATCGGCGAACGGGATTTCCGGGAGTTTCTGGGGCAATACATCCCTGCCCGACCCGGTGAAATGCGTAGCCCCGATGGCCGCTTGATCGGCGAGCATCAGGGCGTCATGTACTACACGCTGGGCCAGCGCAACGGCCTGGGCATCGGCGGCCGTACCGACGCAGGCGGTGAGCCGTGGTATGTCGTGGGCAAGGATGTCGCCGCCAATGTGCTCTTTGTCGCGCAGGGCGGCGAGAATCAATGGCTGCATTCGCATCGACTGGTCGCCGAATCGCCCACGTGGATTAGCGGAAAGGCGCCTGCTGCAGAATTCCGCTGCACGGCCAAGACCCGCTATCGCCAACCCGATCAGGATTGCGTGGTCTCATTACATAAAGATCAGGTAGAAGTGCGGTTCGACGATCCGCAGCGCGCGGTGACGCCGGGACAGTCCGTGGTGTTCTACGACGGCCAGGAGTGTCTTGGCGGCGCGGTGATCTGCGCCACCGATGCCGCCTTTGGTGGCTTACTCAACGAGGCAACAAGAGTGACGGCACGTGTTTGAAGCTTTTGCGATTAATGAAGAACGCGTTCTGGCGCTCGCCGGATTGTTTCAGGCATCCGCCCTGGCCCATCAGCTCGCCAACGAGGGGCGCTGCGATGAGTTGGCGCTCGACGCCAGCATGGCCAGCGTCTTTCGCATCGACTCACCATCCGTCGTAGGCGTGTACGGTAGCGTCTCGGGCGTTCGTTTGGGCCTGCGCACGCTGATCGCACAACTGGACGAGAACAGTCGCGACATGGCGATAACGCGCATGGTTGTGACGGTCATGCGTCTGGAACGCAGCCTGGGGCGTCACAAAGATCTGCTTGAAGAATTGCAGCAAGGCGTCGTGGCTGCGAAGCGTCAGGTGGAGCACTTCGGCCAAAACTCGCCGCAAGTTTTCAGTCGTCTGGCTGAACTTTACGCAGGCACGCTCTCGACATTGCGCCCTCGCGTGATGGTGACGGGTAATCCACAATGGCTGCAGCAACCTGCACTGGTAGAGCGCGTGCGCACCAGTTTGTTGGCGGCCGTGCGTTCTGCCGTATTGTGGCGGCAGATTGGTGGCCATCAGTGGCAGCTCCTGCTGCATCGTCGCCAATGCAGCATGCTTGCACGCGGATTGCTCACCGGCACAACACTCGACAACCGCTGATTTATTTTCCTGCGTCGATCACACGCAGGCCCGGCCGCTGGCGCGCAAGGCGGCGCAATAGATCAGCAAAGGCCTGCAACTCGACGTGCCACGGCGAAGCTTCACGCCAATAAAGCGCGATTTCGCGCCCGGTCGCCTCGCCTTTGACCTTTGCAAGCACGATATTCGGCATCGATGCGAGCCGATCATGTGCAAGCGCAGGAAATAATGCGTGGCCGCCGCGCAGCGTCACGAGCGCGGCGAGACTTTCCAGACTTACGTCTTGCACATAGCCTTTTTCATCGGCGTGACTTTCCGCCATGAGAATGGCTTCGCCATCGTCAAGCTGATCCAGCGAAATCGTGCGTTTGCCGGCAAGCGGATGATCCACACGCAGCATGACTTCCCACGGCTCGAAGAACAGCGGGCGCACGGCGATGCCGCTGACTGCCGTCGTCGGCGGCGCGAGTACTGCATCGAGCTCGCCTTCCTGCAAGCGACGCAACAAGCCACGTGGCTTCCCCTCGGACAGGCTCAGCTTTGCGCCGGGAAAATGCTGAGGGAACGGTGCAATCAAATGAGGCAGGAGATAAGGCCCAAGCGTGGCCAGCACACCTAATCGCAACTCGCCGCCGAACGCCGTTTCGCCGGCGCGCGCTGCCTGCTGCAGATGTTCGGCGGCCAGGAGCACGGCATCGATCTGTTCCAGCAAGCGATGACCACCAGCAGTGGGCACGACGCGGCGTCCGCCGCGCTCGAACAAAGGTGCACCGAGCGCCTGCTCTACTTTCTGCACCTGATGCGACAAACCCGACGGGCTGATATGCATCGCCCGCGCCGCACTGTTGAAGCTTCCGTACCGGCGCACGGCCTGAACCAGAATCAGGTCACGCAGCGAAACGACCGATAGGTGGGTGGAGATCATCCGTGTGCCTGCCGCATGCCTTGATGGCTTTCGCACAGCATAAACGACGAAGCCCGGCGCAGGCCGGGCTTCGTCTTAAGCCCCTCTCCCAGGGGGAGGGGAAAGCGTGCAGCTACGCTTCGACCGTATCGGCGACCTGCTTGAAGTCCTGGATCTTGTCGAAGTTCATGTACTGGTAAATCTTGTCGCCATTGGCATTGATCACACCGATGTCGGTCATGTACTCCTGCTTGGTCGGAATGCGGCCAAGACGCGAGCAGATGGCAGCCAGTTCGGCCGAACCCAGATACACGTTGGTGTTCTTGCCCAAGCGATTCGGGAAGTTGCGGGTAGAAGTGGAGAACACCGTCGCACCTTCGCGCGCCTGCGCCTGGTTGCCCATGCATAGCGAGCACCCCGGCATTTCCATGCGCGCACCAGCCGTACCGAGGACGCCGTAATGGCCTTCTTCGGTGAGCTGCTTCTGATCCATCTTGGTCGGCGGAGCCACCCACAGGCGCGTCGGTATATCGCGCTTGCCTTCCAACAGCTTCGAGGCGGCACGGAAATGACCGATGTTGGTCATGCACGAGCCGATGAACACTTCGTCGATCGCCGCACCGGCGACGTCGGACAGTGTCTTCACGTCGTCCGGGTCGTTCGGGCAGGCTACGATGGGTTCATGCACGTCCGCGAGATCGATCTCGATCACGGCCGCGTATTCGGCATCCGCATCGCGCTCCATCAACTGCGGGTTGGCGAGCCATGCTTCCATCGCCTTGATGCGACGGTGAAGGCTGCGAGCATCCTGATAGCCCTGCGCGATCATGTACTTCAGCAAGGTGATGTTCGAGTTGAGGTACTCGATGATCGGTTCCTTGCTGAGGTGCACGGTGCAACCTGCTGCCGAACGCTCAGCCGATGCATCAGAAAGTTCGAACGCCTGCTCCACCTTCAGATTCGGCAAGCCTTCGATTTCCAGAATACGGCCGGAGAAGATGTTCTTCTTGCCTTGCTTGGCGACCGTGAGCAGATTCTGCTTGATGGCATACAGCGGAATCGCATTGACGAGATCGCGCAGCGTCACGCCCGGCTGCAGTTCACCCTTGAAGCGAACGAGCACCGACTCGGGCATATCCAGCGGCATCACGCCCGTGGCGGCAGCAAAGGCCACCAGACCCGAACCGGCCGGGAACGAAATGCCGATCGGAAAACGCGTGTGGCTGTCGCCGCCGGTACCAACCGTATCGGGCAGCAGCATGCGGTTGAGCCACGAATGGATCACGCCATCGCCCGGACGCAGGCTGATGCCGCCGCGCGTGGAAATGAAGGCAGGCAGTTCGTGATGCGTCTTGACGTCCACCGGCTTCGGATAAGCGGCGGTGTGGCAGAACGACTGCATGACGAGATCGGCGGAAAAGCCAAGGCATGCCAGATCCTTCAGCTCATCGCGCGTCATCGGGCCGGTGGTGTCCTGCGAGCCCACCGAGGTCATTTTCGGTTCGCAGTACGTACCCGGACGAACGCCCTCGCCTTCCGACAAACCGCATGCACGGCCGACCATCTTCTGCGCCAGCGTGTAGCCCTTGCCGGTATCGGCCGGGCTCTGCGGCAGACGGAACAGGTTCGACGGCGGCAGACCGAGCGCTTCGCGCGCCTTGCCCGTCAAGCCGCGGCCGATGATCAACGGAATGCGGCCACCGGCACGCACCTCGTCGAACAGCACGTCGGACTTCACCTGAAACTCGGCGATGACCTGCCCGTTTTTCAGCGCTTTGCCTTCGTAGGGACGCAGTTCGATGACATCGCCCATGTCCATCGCGGACACGTCGAGTTCGATTGGCAACGCGCCGGCGTCTTCCATTGTGTTGTAGAAGATCGGTGCGATCTTGCTGCCCAGGCACACACCGCCGAAGCGCTTGTTCGGAATGAACGGAATGTCTTCGCCCGTCCACCACAGCACGGAGTTAGTAGCGGACTTGCGGCTGGAACCGGTGCCGACCACGTCGCCCACATAAGCAACGAGGTGGCCTGCTTTCTTCAGGTCGAGAATTTGCTGGATGGGGCCGCGCTTGCCGTCTTCTTCCGGCTGGAACGGTGCGCCGTCGCGCTTGTTTTTCAACATCGCCAGTGCGTGCAGCGGAATGTCCGGACGCGTCGTGGCATCGGGCGCCGGCGACAGATCGTCCGTGTTGGTTTCGCCCGGCACCTTGAACACGGTGATGGTGAGGCTTTGCGGCACTTCCGGACGGCTGGTGAACCATTCGGCATCGGCCCAGCTCTGCAGCACGGCTTTCGCGTTGGCGTTGCCTTTGTCGGCCTTTTCTTTCACATCGTGGAAAGAATCGAACATGAGCAGTGTTTTCTTCAACGCTTCTGCAGCAATGACACCGACCTGCGCATCGTCGAGCAGCTCGATCAGCGGATGGATGTTGTAACCACCCAGCATGGTGCCGAGCAGTTCCGTTGCCTTCTCGCGCGTGATCAACGAGCACTTCTCGGTGCCGAACGCCACGGCGGCGAGATACGACGCTTTGACCTTCGCCGCATCGTCGACGCCGGCGGGCACACGATAGGCGATCAGATCGACAAGGAATACCTCTTCGCCAGCCGGCGGATTCTTCAGCAGTTCAATCAGATCGGCCGTCTGCTGGGCCGACAGCGGCAGCGGGGGAATACCCAGCGCGGCGCGCTCGGCAACGTGTTGGCGGTAGGCGTTGAGCATGTGACCTCGTCCTTTGGCTGACAAAACGGAAGCCTCCGCGGGTAAAGCGGATACGTCCCGTCGATTCGTTTCGGCATGGCCGCTGCCGCCCGGGGCAGACTCGCCGGAGGGCGTGTCCTTATGCCGTTTCGGGCGTTATTTCAGTTACATATTTTGCCAGCTGCAGCACGGGTGCCGCAATCCAACAAGGCATTTCCGCCAGCGTTCGAAATCTTGCAATGTGCACGTAGCGAAATGCCCCGAAAGTGGCTTGCACCGCGGCCCCGATGTCTCAAACTTTGCGGTACCCCCAATGATCGAAGGGGCTTCTTGCAATTCCCCTAACGTTTAGTGCTCTAGCATTCCTCTGATTACGCCCCGCATATCCGCCAGACTTCAAGCAACAGGAGCTATCCCCATGCTGGATTCATTCGCCACCCGCGACACCCTGAAGGTCAACGGCAGCTCATACCAAATCGCCAGTCTGACCAAGCTTGGCGAGCGCTTCGACATCAAGCGCCTGCCCTATTCGATGAAGATCCTGTTGGAAAACCTGCTGCGACACGAGGACGGCGCCAACGTCACCAAGAAAGAAATCGAAGCAGTGGCGAAGTGGAATCCCAAGGCAGAACCCGATACCGAAATTTCTTTCATGCCTGCGCGCGTGGTGCTGCAGGATTTCACTGGCGTGCCGTGCGTGGTCGATCTTGCCGCCATGCGCGATGCGGTGGTGAAGCTCGGTGGCGATGCAAAACAGATCAACCCCCTCGCACCCGCGGAACTGGTCATTGACCACTCGGTGCAAGTCGATGTTTACGGTTCGGAAGATGCGCTGGAGAAAAATGTCGAGATCGAATTCCAGCGCAATCAGGAACGCTACTCATTCCTGCGCTGGGGCCAGAAGGCGTTCAACAATTTCAAGGTGGTGCCGCCGCGTACGGGCATCGTGCATCAGGTGAATCTGGAGCATCTGGCTCGCGTTGTGTTCGCCAAAGAAGTGGATGGCGAGCAGTGGCTGTATCCCGACACCGTATTCGGCACCGACTCGCACACCACCATGATCAACGGCATCGGCGTGCTCGGCTGGGGCGTGGGTGGTATCGAAGCGGAAGCGGCGATGCTCGGCCAGCCATCTTCCATGCTGATTCCCCAGGTGGTGGGTTTCAAACTCACCGGCAAGTTGTCCGAAGGTGTGACGGCAACCGATCTGGTGCTCACCGTCACGCAAATGCTGCGCAAGCTCGGCGTGGTCGGCAAATTCGTCGAGTTCTTTGGCGATGGCCTCAAACATCTGCCGCTGGCCGATCGCGCAACCATCGGCAATATGGCGCCCGAATATGGTGCGACCTGCGGCATTTTTCCGGTCGATCAGGAGGCGCTCAATTACATGCACTTGTCCGGCCGCAAGGACGATCACATCGCGTTGGTGAAAGCCTATGCACAAGCGCAAGGCTTGTGGCATGACGAGAACACGCCACCCGCCGAATTCACAACAACGCTGGAGCTCAACCTCGCCGACGTAAAACCGTCGCTCGCGGGTCCAAAGCGTCCCCAGGATCGTGTGCTGCTGCAAGACGTGAAGAAGAGTTATCACGAAGCCATCGGCGCGCTGACGTCCAATCGCAAAGCCAACAACGACGCCGCCAGTTTCCAGAACGAAGGTGGAGCATCCGCCGTCGGCAACCCCGCCAACAACATCTTCAGCACTGGCGTGCGCGTGGAAAAGGGCGGCGAGAGTTTCCTGCTTGGCGACGGTGCGGTCGTGATCGCAGCGATCACGTCCTGCACCAATACCTCCAATCCGGCGGTGATGCTGGGCGCCGGTTTGTTGGCGAAGAAGGCAGCCGCCAAAGGCCTCAAGGCGAAGCCCTGGGTGAAGACATCCATTGGCCCTGGCTCGCTTGTTGTGACCGACTATCTGGAAAAAACCGGATTGCTCAAGGAACTGGAAAAGGTCGGCTTCTACATCGTGGGTTACGGCTGCACGACGTGCATCGGCAACTCCGGCCCACTGCCGCCGGAAATCAGCAGAGGCGTTGGCGAAGGCGATCTGGCGGTGGCGTCGGTGCTTTCCGGCAATCGGAACTTTGAAGGCCGCGTGCATCCGGAAGTGAAGATGAACTATCTGGCTTCTCCGCCGCTGGTCGTCGCCTATGCATTGGCCGGCTCGCTGGATGTGGATCTGTCCAAAGACCCGCTCGGCGAAGACAAGGATGGCAAACCCGTCTATCTGAAAGACATCTGGCCGAGCAACAAGGAAATCTCCGACATCATCGCCGGCGCGATCAATCCGGAAATGTTCGAGAAAAACTACGCCGACGTGTTCAAAGGCGACAGCCGCTGGAACAACATCGCTTCGCCCGATGGCTCCGTCTACAAATGGGACGATTCGACCTACATCAAAAACCCGCCCTACTTTGATGGCATGACGATGGAAACGGGCAAGATCGAAGACATCCACGGCGCGGGTGTGCTCGGTCTGTTCGGCGACTCGATCACCACCGACCATATCTCGCCCGCCGGCTCCATCAAGAAGGACAGCCCCGCAGGCCGCTTCCTGATTTCCAAGGGTGTGGAACCGAAAGACTTCAATTCATACGGCTCCCGTCGCGGCAACGATGACGTGATGGTGCGTGGCACGTTTGCCAACATCCGCATCAAGAATTTGATGCTCGACGGCGTGGAAGGCGGTTACACCTTGTATGTACCCAATGGCGAACAGATGGCCATCTACGATGCGGCAATGAAATACAAGGCCGACAAGACGCCACTGATCGTGATTGCCGGTAAGGAATACGGTACTGGCTCATCGCGCGATTGGGCGGCCAAGGGTACGTTGCTGCTGGGCGTCAAAGCGGTGATTGCTGAAAGCTTCGAGCGCATTCACCGTTCGAATCTCGTTGGCATGGGTGTGTTGCCGTTGCAGTTCAAAGACGGTGAGAACGCTAAGTTGCTTGGACTTACTGGCAAGGAAACATTCGAGATTACTGGGCTCAAAGACGGTGAGTCGAAGGAAGCCACGGTGGTCGCAAAGGGCGACGGCGGTGAAAAGAAATTCACCGTGAAGGTGCTGCTGTTGACGCCGAAGGAGCGCGAGTTCTTCCGTCATGGCGGAATCTTGCAGTACGTACTGCGTCAGTTGGCTAGCAAGAAGGCCGCATGACGCGAAAAGCCCCTCTCCCGATGGGAGAGGGGTTGGGGTGAGGGTGCGGTTGGAACGCGGTGCCAACACTCGTGAAAGATATCAATATCGCGTTTCGCCCGTACCCTCACCCGCCTGCCGGCACCCTCTCCCGTTGGGAGAGGGGTTCACTTGCTACACTTCATAAATATTGCATTTGCAAAGCGTCAAAGTTGCTGCGTCCATGTCGCTTCGTAGCAACGCCACTCGCGACCATCCTTACGCCACGCAGCTTCCACTTTGTACACACCCAATTGCGCGGGAAATACTTTGCCGCCGCTGGTGAGCGTCACCGTGAAGTCGGCAACGTATCGCTCGCCTCGTTTTTCGACGTCCACCGGTCCCAACACCGCATGCAAGGTTTCACCGCGCAATCGCGCCAAACGCAGCGGATTGGCGACATCCTGCTGTGTCATCGCCCCACTGTTGCCATCGAAATCGTCCGTCAATAGCGCAGACAGCGCCGACGCGTCCGCCTGCTCCGTCGCCTGAATGGCCGCATCGATGGACTGCCGAATCAGCTTCTCATCCGGGGTTCGGCGGTACACAAGGAGGCCTATTACGACACCTAACAACAGGACTGCGATGCGGGTGGTGGGCTTCATGGTTGGCCTGTCCGATTCTCGTTGCGGCGCGGCTTGCCGCTATACGCAGGCGTATGCTCCAATGCCTCGCCGGCATCTTGCCCGATGTCTGTCACTGTCACCATCCGCCTGTCTACATTGGAGCTTGGAATCGAACATGAGCAATCAGCGTCCATGGCTGAGTCACTATCCGGATGGCGTACCTGAAGAGATTGACATCAATCAATATTCCTCCGTTGTCGCCGTATTGGACGAAGCGTTCGAGCGGTATCGCCAGCGCGTTGCGTTCACCAATTTCGGCAAGAGCCTGACCTACGGCGAGATCGACAAACTCAGTGCGCAGTTCGCCGCCTATCTGACCGGCGAGCTGAAGCTCAGCAAGGGCGATCGCATTGCGATCATGATGCCCAATGTCTTGCAGTACCCGATTGCGCTCTTCGGTGCGCTACGGGCCGGCATGATCGTGGTGAACACCAACCCGCTCTACACCGCACGCGAACTCAAGCATCAGCTAACAGACGCGGGTGCGCAGGCCATCGTGGTACTCGATAACTTTGCCGCAACGCTGCAGCAGGTTGTAGCCGAAACCGGCGTCAAGCACATCATCACCACCGGCACCGGGGATCTTGTCGGTCTCAAGGGTGTGCTGATCAACTTCGTGGTCAAGCACGTCAAGAAGATGATTCCGCCGTATCAGTTGCCGCATGCGGTGCGCTTCAAGGAAGCGCTCGACCGTGGCGCGAATTACCCGCTACCCAAGCCCACGGTGGTGCACGACGATGTTGCGTTCCTGCAATACACCGGCGGCACCACGGGCGTGGCAAAAGGCGCCATGCTCACGCACGGCAACATGGTCGCCAACATGCTGCAGTCCGGTGCGTGGTTCGGCGCAAAGATCAAGCCCGGCGAAGAAACCATCATCACGGCGCTGCCGCTGTATCACATCTTTGCGTTGACCTGTAATTGCTTCATCTTCCTACGCTTCGGCGGCCGTAGCGTTCTGATCACCAATCCGCGCGACATGCCGGGTTTCGTGAAGGAGCTGAAGTCAATTCGCTTCACTGCCATCACCGGCGTCAACACGCTGTTCAACGGTCTGTTGAACACACCCGGCTTCGACCAGATCGATTTCTCCTCATTGCGCATGAGTTTCGGCGGCGGCATGGCCGTGCAGCGCGCGGTGGCTGAGAGGTGGGAGAAAGTCACCGGCTGTGCGCTGATCGAAGGCTATGGCATGACCGAAAGTTCGCCCGTCGCCACGATCAATCCCATGGTCGACGGCGCGCGCTTCAACGGCTCGATCGGCCTGCCGATTCCGTCCACCTCCATCAGCATCCAGGATGAAGATGGCAAACAGCTGGCCATCGGCGAAGTCGGGGAAATCTGCATCCAGGGCCCGCAGGTGATGAAGGGCTACTGGAACCAGCCGGGCGAGACAGCCAAGGTGCTTAGCCCCGATGGCTGGCTGCGTACTGGCGACATCGGCCGCATCGACGAGTCCGGTTACGTCTACATCGTCGACCGCAAGAAAGACATGATTCTGGTATCGGGCTTCAACGTATATCCGAATGAAATCGAAGATACCGTCATGCAGTGTCCGGGCGTCGCCGAAGTGGCTGCCATCGGGATCCCCGATGAACATTCCGGTGAAGTGGTGAAGATCTTCGTGGTGAAAAAAGATCCAAGCCTCACGGAAGAAAAGCTAAGGGAGTACTGCCGCGAGAACCTGACGGGTTACAAGCGCCCGAAGGTCATCGAATTCCGCGATGCGCTGCCCAAAACCAACGTAGGCAAGATTTTGCGCCGCGAATTGCGCGACGAGAAGAAACCGGCCGCGACACATTGAAACGTGCTTCGCTGAAGACTGAAACGAAACACCCCGCTTCTGGCGGGGTGTTTTTTATGCGTCGACGATGGCGCTTATTTAAGCGGCGGCTCTTCGTCGTGCCACATCTCGAGGATATCGGCGTAACCGCCGAGCAGATTCCAGAGTGGCACCTGCTTATCTTCCGGGATCATCGTATACGCGAAACCGATGTGCCGTTCTGACAAACGCGCTACTTTCGCT
>NZ_DATHMR010000207.1:0-42701 GCF_035486915.1 Dyella sp.
GAACAGCCAAGCCGTGCGTAATCTGGTGTCGCCGACCTATCGCGTAACGGATACGTCTGACATGGACGTGCTCGACTTCACCGTCAACCGCGAACTGTTTGACTTGCCCGGCGGTACCTCGGGCTTCGCCGGTGGCGTACAGTTCCGCCATGAAAATCAGCTGGAAGAGCCGCTCAATCCCGGTGGCATTTACCAGGGCCTGGGCGCGACGTTCATCACGGGTAACCGCAACGTCAGCGGTATTTACGGCGAATTCGACGCGCCGTTGCTCGAGAGCTTGGAAATGGACGTCTCGGGCCGCTTCGACCATTACCCGAACATCGGCAATGACTTCTCGCCAAAGGTCGGCTTGAAGTGGAAGCCGTTCGATTGGCTGGCGCTACGCGGCACCTATTCGAGGGGTTTCCGCGCTCCGCAGTTCGGTGAAAGCGCCGGCAGCTTCAGCGCGGGCTTCACCAATGATTCGGTCGCGGGTCTGGGCGCACCGGCTTCCTTCCTGAATGCTCACGGCAACGATGCGTACGTAAGCAACCCCTACGCGATCGAATTGGGTAACTCGGGTAATCCCAATCTGAAGCCAGAGAAGTCGGCCAGCTTCACGTTCGGAGTGGTGGTGCAGCCGACGAGCTGGTTGAACGCCTCGTTGGACTACTACAACATCAAGAAGAGCAACGTGATTGTGCCAGCCGACGTCGGCCCTGCCTTGGCAAACTACTTCGCCAACGGCACGGTGTTGCCAGGCTACACGATGGAGTTCGATACGCCCGATCCAGCGCATCCGGCGGCTCCGCTGCGCCCGATCTTCATCGGTGCGGACTACGTCAACGGCAACTGGCTGAAGACCACGGGTCTGGATCTGGACTTGCAGGCGCACTTCGAGTTCAGCAACGGCATCAAGTACATCAGCGACATTCAGGGCACGCAGATCTTCCAGTGGAAGGAAGATATCGGTGGCACGATCGAGAGCTACGTCGGCACGCAGGGTCCGTATGAGTTGTCCTCGGGTGCTGGTACACCCCGTACCCGTGCCAACTGGGCGAACACCGTCGAGTACGGTCCGCTCAGCCTGACGCTCACGGTGTACTTCAGCAGCAAGGAGTTTGAATCGGCTGAAGACGAAACCGGCAACGTGCTCTGCGCCGATGCGTTGGGTGCTGACGGTGGCCCGCTGGCTACCAACTGTACGATGGCCTCGTTCACCTACGGCAATCTGGTGGGTAGCTACAAGATCAACGATCACATCACGGTGACTGCGTCGGTCGATAACGTAACGGACAAGAAACCGCCGCTCGACCCGCTGAACTATGCGGCCAACCTCTACAACCCGACCTACGATTACGCCGGCATCGTCGGCCGCTTCTGGAATGTGGGTGTGAAGGTGAAGTTCTAAGTTTCCGTTCTGTACATGCAGAAAAGCGCGGCGCGTCGAGTCATCGACGCGCCGTTTTCTTTACAGCATCTGGCGACGAATGACGTTGTCGCTCAGAATGACGGCATGCCTTATCGCATCGATTCGGATCAACACGCATGCTGAGCCGCCTGTGGTTCGGTTTTTTTCTCGCCGCCACAGTGGCCGCGTTAGTGCGCTGGCTGATCGGCGGTGACGAAACGGTTTTTGCAACGATCGTGAGTGCGCTGTTCGAGATGGCCGATCTTTCGGTCAAGCTCATGCTGATGCTATTCGGCACATTGACGTTGTGGCTGGGTTTTCTCGCCATCGCCGAACGCGCGGGACTTGTCGATGCTCTGGCGCGCATGCTCGGCCCGCTGTTTGCACGATTGATGCCGGAAGTACCGCGTGGTCATCCGGCCATTGGCCTGATCACACTGAATTTCGCCGCGAATGCGCTTGGCCTGGATAACGCGGCCACGCCGATTGGCTTGCGTGCGATGCGTGAACTGCAAACGCTCAATCCTTCGGGCAACACTGCCAGCAACGCACAAATTCTTTTCCTGGTGCTTAACGCATCCTCGCTCACCTTGTTGCCGGTGATGGTTTTCATGTACCGCGCGCAAGCCGGTGCACACGATCCCACGCTAGTTCTTCTTCCCATCCTGATTGCGCACTTCGCCTCCAATCTCACGGGACTTTTGTCGGTGGCCTACATGCAGCGCCTGCGATTATGGGATCCGGTGGTGCTGGCCTGGCTGGGCGGTGGCGGGCTGATATTGGCTGCGTTTCTGGCCTTTCTCGCATCGCTCAGTGCGGTGGCGTTAGCTTCGTTGTCATCCTTGCTCGGTAATCTGGCGCTGTTCGGCGTCATTGTCGTTTTCCTGTGTGCCGGCGCTTACAAACGCGTACCATTGTTTGAAAGCTTCATCGACGGCGCGAAACAGGGTTTCGAGGTATCGAAAGAGTTGTTGCCATACCTTGTCGCCATGCTGTGCATGGTGGGTGTGCTGCGCGCTTCGGGTGCGCTCGATTTCGCATTGGATGGCATACGCTGGCTGGCGCAACATGTTGGGATCGATACGAGATTTGTCGATGCGTTGCCGACCGCATTGGTAAAACCTTTTTCCGGTAGCGCTGCACGCGCGATGCTGATCGAGACCATGCATCACTCGGGTGTGGACAGTTTTCCGGCGCTGGTCGCAGCAACCGTGCAAGGAAGTACGGAAACGACTTTCTATGTGGTCGCGGTGTATTTCGGTGCGGTGGGCATACAGCGTGTGCGACATACCGTTGGGTGCGCACTTCTGGCCGATCTTGCAGGAGTCATCGCATCGATCGCGGTGTGTTACTGGTTCTTCGGGTAATTCGTCTTATCAAGGAAACGTTTCATGCGCATCGGTCTAGCCGCCAACACGCGTCATCACGATCACAACGACGCGGCGTTGTTTCATTGGTTGAAGGATTGCCATCAGGGCATCCGTGAGCTGGACATACATTTGCATGCGGTCGGCCGCACCTACGATGCGATCGTCCGCGAAGGCTGGTTGGCCGACTATCCGGGGCTCGTGCGTTATCCGTATGGCCACGAAGGCGGCTTGATGAAGCTGGTGGCGGAAATCGTAGGCTTGCCGGAGTCGGGGCGCGTGCTCGATGGCGCTATCTACCTGATGAATCCGGTCACGCCGTCATCCACGTTTCCCGAAGCCGTTGCACTAAAGCGCCAGTGTGTGATTCATCAGAAGCCGTTTATCTCAACCGTTGCATCGGCGCGCGACTGGATTGAAGCAGAGCGCATGCACAAGCGTCTCGCGCCCGATCCAGGCGCCGATGCACTGTATGCGCTGGAAGTGCAGACGATCGCCATGATTGCCCACGACGCCATGAAACCGCAAATGATGGCCTACGCCTCCGATCACTTCGATCTGCTTTCCCGCTTTGCACGTCGCGTGGGCACAGGCACGACGGGTCAGCAACTCAACGAGTTGGCGTGGAGTCGCGGCTGGCCGCAAGACAAACTTTGGGTGCATCGCTACCAGAGCGGACCGATGGGTGGCGACGCACAGATTGCCGATCTCGTGCTGGAGCGCCGTTGCCAGCGCGCGATTTTTTTCGAGGATCCGCATGTGGCACGCCAGCACGAAGCCGATATTCAGTTGCTGGAACGTGCCGTGACGACCGTGACGGACGCTGCCGTGTGTATGACATCGCCTCGCGTGGCGACGCGTTGGGCAGAAGCAGCACGCCGGCGCGAATCGCTTCGCAAATGTTGAGGACACGTGTATGTGCCTGATCGCCTTCGCTTGGCATATTCACCCGCGCTGGCGGCTTTTGCTTGCCGGTAACCGCGACGAATTCCACGCCAGACCAAGCGCGCCGCTCGCACATTGGGCCGACTCACCCATCACCGGCGGTCGCGATTTGGAGGCGGGCGGCACGTGGTTGGGCGCGACCGCTGCGGGACGGTGTTGCGTCGTGACCAATGTGCGCGATCCACGCGATCCACAACACGGCGCATCACGCGGTTTACTCGCGACGGACTATCTTCATGGATCGGACGATGCCGTGGCGCACGCGCGGAAACTGCTCGATGCAGCATCCGATTATCGTCCCTTCAATCTGCTGACGTTCGACGCTGCACATGGTTTTTATATCGGCAACCGCCCACAGGCGCGCGCGCAACCCATTGAGCCGGGTATTCATGGCCTTTCCAATGCCGACTTCAATACGCCGTGGCCCAAGACGCGCGCCTTGATGCAGCGACTCAAGCATTGGATGGATGCGGGTCATGAAGACGATTTCGCGCCCCTATTCGACGCCATGGCCAACGAACGCCAGGCACCGGATGAGACGCTGCCCGATACTGGTGTCGGTCTGGAGCGCGAGCGCTGGTTATCGTCGGCGTTCATTCGCGGCGAGCAGTACGGCACGCGTGCCAGCACAATCGTTGCGATCGACTACGAAGGGAAAGGTCGTATGATTGAACGCCGTTTCGGACCGAACGCGCGATTCGATGGCGAGAGCGAGCTGATCATTCGCTAACGGGTCGCGAATATCTCAGCCGTCCGGAAAGCGGCCGTCCAGGTAATACCAGCAGCCGCCCTCGCGAACGAAACGACTGATCTCGTGCATGCGTTGTGCCTTGCCGCCGCTGTAGCGCAGGCGCGCGACGAACTCGACCGTAGCGTGTTCACTGTCCTCTTCGTGATATTTCACGTCCAGCCCCAGCCAGGTTGGCGAAGGCTGCTGCGTTGCAAGCTTCAGATGCGCCGGTCGCGTGCTGGGGTGCCACGTGGCGAGCAAATAATCCTCGCGCTTGAGCACGTACGCGCTGTAGCGCGAACGCATCAACAGCTCGGCGGACGGCGCGACAGCGCCATCGTGCAGAGGGCCGCAACAGCGCGCATAGCCCGCGACATTGCCGCAGGGGCAGGGTGTCAGGGTATCGATGGCTTGCAAGGTGCGAAATCCTACGAAAGAACCCGCTGCCATCCTCCCTCAGTGAGCTGCAAATGCAAGGGGGACGTAGGCGGAAAGTCATGCATGGGTTTATGACAGGATCGCGTAAAGTCAGAAGGCTGCCGGGAGAGCAGCATTCCTGACATCGATGGCATATGCCGCCAGGGCTTTGGGCGGCCGTTGCGGAGATTCCCATGCGCCCCATTCGTTCCCTGCTTTCGTTCACTGCGCTCGCGGTGGCCCTTTCTGCTGCCTGCGTCCATGCGCAAACCGCGCCGATGACGCCGGATATTCCGGCTGGCTTCAAAGCGCCAACGGACTCCTACGACTACATCAAGCGCGACGTGATGATCCCGATGCGCGACGGCGTGAAGCTGCACACGGTGATCGTGATTCCGAAGGGTGCACATGGCGCGCCGATTTTGCTAACGCGCACGCCGTACAACGCCAGCATGCGCGCGCAGCGCACGCTCTCCACGCACATGCTCGACATCCTGCCGCAGGGTGATGAGGTGTTCGTGAAAGCCGGTTATATCCGCGTATTCCAGGATATCCGAGGCAAATACGGTTCCGAAGGCGATTACGTGATGACGTTGCCGCTGCGCGGCCCGCTCAACGACACCAAGATCGACGAATCCACCGACGCTTACGACACCATCGACTGGCTGTCCAAGAACATTGCCGAATCGAACGGCAAAGTTGGCATGCTCGGTTCGTCGTATGAAGGCTTCACGGTGGTGATGGCGCTGGTGAATCCGAACCCGGCGCTGAAAGTCGCTGCACCGGAAAGCCCGATGGTCGACGGCTGGATGGGCGACGACTGGTTCCACTACGGCGCGTTCCGTCAAAACAACCTCGACTACATCACTTTCCAGACTACGCAGAAAGGCACGGGTTACATGATCCCGCGCGAGAATCTGGACGATTACACCAACTACTTGCGTGCCGGATCGGCCGGTGATTACGCGCGTGCGAACGGCCTGGATGCGTTGCCTTTCTGGCGCAAGGTTCATGAACACCCGGCCTACGATCTGTTCTGGTCGGCGCAGGCGCTCGACAAGGTGATGGCGCAACAGCCGCTGAAAGTGCCGGTGATGTGGGAGCAGGGCCTGTGGGATCAGGAAGATATGTGGGGTGCAATCCACAGTTACAAAGCGATTGAGTCGAAGGACAAGACCAACACCATGAACCATCTGGTGATGGGTCCCTGGCGCCACAGCCAGGTGAATTACGACGGCAGCGAACTAGGCCCGATGAAATGGGACGGCGATACCGCGCTGCAATTTCGTCGCGACGTGTTGTTGCCGTTCTTCAATCAATATCTGAAAGATGGCGCGCCGAAGGCGAACACGCCGCCGGTATTCATCTACAACACCGGCGAAAATCACTGGGATCGCTACACGCATTGGCCGCTGTCATGCGAGAAGGGTTGCGCATCCAAGCCCAAGCCGCTCTATCTTGAGGCCGATGGCCGTTTGTCGTTCGACGCGCCGGGTGCAAGCGATGCGAAGTACGACGAGTACATCTCCGATCCGGCCAAGCCTGTGCCTTACATACCGCGTCCCGTCGTCGCGACCGATCACGAAGCGTGGACACACTGGTTGCTGGACGATCAGCGTTTCGTCGATGGGCGTCCGGACGTGATGACGTATGTCAGCGAACCGCTCACTGCGCCGATGCATCTGGGCGGTGCGCCGCAAGTGAATCTGGTGGCGTCGACCAGCGGTACGGATAGCGACTGGGTGGTGAAGGTTATCGACGTGTATCCCGACACCGTGCCGTCGAATCCATCGATGGGCGGTTACGAGCTGCCGATTTCGCTCGACATCTTCCGCGGTCGTTATCGCACCAGCTTCGAGCATCCGCAGGCGCTTACGCCGAATGAACCGTTGCTCTACACCTTCGGTCTACCCACGGTGAATCACGTGTTCCAGCCGGGTCATCGCATCATGGTGCAAGTGCAGTCGACGCTGTTCCCGCTGTATGACCGCAACCCGCAGACGTTCGTCGACAACATCTTCGACGCCAAGCCGAGCGATTACGTGAAAGCCACGCAGCGCATCTGGCACACGCCCGATCACGCAAGCTTCATCAGCTTGCCGGTGGTGTCGGGTCAATAAGTAAGATGGAACGGCGCCGGACGATTACATCCGGCGCCGTTTCCACAAGCGCAGTCGATTGTTCGCCGGCATCGCAATGTCGTCGGCGAGATCGAAACCCGCTTTCGCTGCAAGCGCATCGACATCGGCCACATCGCGTATACCCATGTGTGCATCGCGCATTTTCAGATCGCGGTCGAACGATGCGTTGCTTTCGCTGGTAAAGCGGCCATCGATATTGAACGGACCATAGATGGCGACGCATGCATCGTTTGTCGTGATGGCAGGAAGTCCGGCAAACATCTGGATTACTTCATGCCACGCCATGATGTGCAAGGTATTGGCGCTGAATACGGCGTCATAACGCGTTGTTGGCCAATCGCCTGTCACATCCAGTTGCAAGGGTGACGGCGTATTGGGTAATTCGGCTTCATCGAGCCACAAGCGTATGCCGGACAAATGCTCCGCGCGATCCGAACATTGCCAGACAAGCTGCGGCATGGCTGCCGCGAAATGCACCGCGTGTTGACCTGTGCCGCTGCCGATCTCCAGTACCTTCGTGCGATCGGCAAACCAGTCGCGCAAGACCGTCAAAATGGGGTCGCGGTTGCGTTCGCTGGCCCCCGAAAAGGGTTTTCCAGGCATCACGGCGCGCGTGCCGACGGTGCGTGAAAAATCAGACGGGTCGGCCGCGCAAGACGCGCGCAGGCAACATCAATATCGCGCCAAGCAATTCAAAAACTGCCGTGACAGTAATGCCCACCAGTCGGAACGGCAGCAACAGCAGCCACACGATGGGATACAGCACCAGCGCCAGCAGAGCCAGCGGCCAGCAGAAGATCAGCAGCACCAACCAGAGCAGAAAGCCGACCATAGTGTTTTACCCGGTGGAGGGAACTGCCCGAACTCTAGCTCAGGCAGCCCGGCAAGCGAAGATGACTGCTGGCACCCCGTTCAGATCATGGGATTCACGCCAATCAGCAGGGTGTGCAGCCAGAAGGCGAACAAGGCCCAGACCACCAGCCCAATCACCACGACCAGCACATCGCCCTTGACCGTTCCAGGGGGATAAACCTTGCCTTCGCGCCGGTCGCGTCGACGCGATACGGCATAGAGTGCGATGGACCAGACCAGAAAGGGCAGGAATAGCACTACGTCGTGCAGCATGCCTATCGCAAGAAGATGGCCAAACGACCAGATCTTTACAGCGAGCGTTTGCGGATGGCCAAACTTTGCCTTGATGTGATTGTTCGGTACGCGTGCTGCGAAGAAAAAAATGAACGCGATTAGGGTAAACAGTGCATTGAGATGCGCAAGCCACACTGGCGGTGCGTAAAGCAGCACGGGGTGCTCTCGCGCCAACCCAAAGCCCCAGACGATCAACACGAAACCGACAATGGCGAAGAGGGAGTGGATGCCTTTCCAGCGCTTCGCACCGTGCCTTGCGATGAATTGCGTGCGCCAGTTGTCGGCAAGCATGCGCACCGAATGGATGCCGATAAAAAGAATCAAACCGAGGACTAGCACGAGCATGACGGCTACCTCATTAAGTTGGCTTGCGAGTTTTGCCCGTCATTCCGACGCAGGCCGGAATCCAGCGGCGATAACTTGTAGACAAAGCGCGAGCGTGCAGCCTGAGTACACTGGATTCCGGCGTGCGCCGGAATGACGAGCGAAGAAGCGGCGGCGTCAGAAAATACAACCTAAACGCCACATGCCCTAATTTCCGCGCACTTCCACCCGCGCGACAAGTGCCAAGGCATGCAAATCGAGTGTGACACGATCCGTCTGCCGGACGGGAAGCCACGCCTCGCCAGGTTGCAGGCGTCCTTCTGATGTGTCGACATGTCCTTGCACGCAGAAGATTAACGCCACGGCATCGTCGACAACCTGACGACAGGGCCCTTCCCAGACCACCAGCTCACCGCGTGCGCGTTCGCGACGGATCATCAGATTGAAATCGCGCGTTGGACCGTTGGTAAGGCTCACCGAAACATGCGCTTCGCCAGGAAACGCAAAAGGTGTGAGTGGCGTCGTGAGTTCATGCACTCGGCCATCGTCAAGCGTCATCGTAAAACCAGCACCTTCAAGCAGTGCGATGTGACGATCGATGCCCGGAAACGCGGAGAACGGCGATGCGCTATCCACTTCCGCGACACTGACGCGCCAAATGAAATCATCAGTGCGTGCGCCGGCAGGATGAATCGCAAGTTCGCGCGTACGCCCCATCCCGTTCTTCCACGGCACGGAGTGGCATTCGCGCAACCGGATGATGCTCATGAAGTACGCTCGATCACACGCTGGAAGGGTGGTAGAGCTTTTAGCATCTGGCTGCCGTAATGTCGCGTGACCACCCGGCGATCCAACAATACGATGCGGCCGCGATCGGTTTCGCTGCGAATCAGGCGCCCGCAGTACTGCGTCAGCAATCGCGTCGCTTCCGGTACGGACACTTCCAGGAATGGATTGCGGCCGCGCGATTCCAGCCATTCGGCATACGTTGCACCCACCGGATCTGTCGGCACGGCGAATGGCAGTTGTGTGATAACTACGGTCTCGCAAAGTTTGCCGGGAAGATCGAGACCCTCGCCGAAAGACGCAAGGCCGAATAGCGTGCTGCCTTTACCTGACTCCACGGCGGCGACATGCTCGGCAATCAGTTGCGTTTTGCCGAGCGAACCTTGTGCACGCACTTTGCGCACTTTGTCGATGGGCAATCGTTGCAGCACGCGTTCCAGTTTTGCGCGTGAAGTGAACAACACAAGATTGCCTGCATCCCAGTCCAGATGCTCGGCAAGCCAATCCGTGACAGCTTGCGCGTGTTGTTCGCGCTCGTCCGGCAACGCGGACAGTGCAGGTACTTCCAGACGTGCCTGCGCGCTGAGATCGAAAGGCGAGGGCAGGCTGATCGTTATGGCATCGTCCGGCAAACCCACCGCATCGGCGAAGCCACGAAAGTTTCCTCCGGCACTGAGCGTGGCCGATGTCATGATCGCGGCACTGGCGTTGTCCCAGAGAATGGCACGCAACAATGCGCCTGCGGATACAGCCGACGCATGACAAACGAATTGTTGATCGCGCGAGAGCGTTACCCAGCGCGCCAACGGCGGCGCATGCTCGGGATCGTCGCTGGACCATGCGCGCCATGTGCGTACCTGGCGGTCCATGCGTTCCAGCGCGATCCCCAACTCGCGTGACAAGGCTTCCTGCGTCGGGCCACCTTCGCTCATTTCGGTGACCGTACGACGCACGGCCGTCAACCAACGGTGCACTTCCGACGTCAGAATGTAGAGCGATGTCGCATGTTGCACCCAGGTATCGGGAAGCTGGCCCAGTGAACCGCGATACATAGGTTCGGTTTCTGCCGGATCGGGTAGCCAGGACAGTTTGATTTCGCGTTCGAGATCTTCCAGGGCGTCGCTCAACTCTTGCAGTTTTGCATCGCCAGCGTCGAGTGTGAGTTTGGCGATCACTTCCTTGTCGGTCAGCGAATAGGCCGCATGCACCTGCCGCCCCAGGCGGCTGATCTGACGCACAGCAACGCCGAGCGGCACGTCGGATGCGCCACGATCGATCGTCTTGTTCGGCATGTGATGCGCTTCGTCGAACACGTAAAGCGTGTCGTCGGGCTTGGGAAGAATGACGCCACCCCAGTTGTCATCATCACCGGCCATGGTGAGGTCGGAGAGCACCAGATCTTGATTGGCAACGATGATGTCGGCGTCGGCCACGGCGCGGCGGGCGGCAAAAAAAGGACATGCCATGAATTGCGCGCAGCGTCGTCCGGTGCAGCCGCCTGCGCTTGTCGTGATCATCGCGCGCAACATATCGCCGGGTGTTTCCGGCGCGGCATCCATGTCGCCGTTCCATTCATGGCGATCGAATGCTTCGGTGAGCCTGTGTAGAACCGTTTTGTCGCGCTCTGCGGGTGGCTTGCTCCACATCGCGAGATCGGCGTCGAAACCCAAGCCCATTTGTCCGCTATCGACGAGACTGTTAGCGGCCATGCGCAAGTTGCGCGGGCATAGGTAGCGGCCACGACCCTTTGCCAAGGCGACCTTGGCATCGCTGCCGTTGAGTCTCAGATAAAGCGGAATGTCGCGCTCTACCAGCTGTTCCTGCAGCGCAATGGTGGCGGTGGCGATCAACAGTTTCTTTTTCTGTGCGCGCGCCACTTCCACGCCCGCGATCAGATAGGCCATCGATTTACCTGTGCCGGTCGGCGCCTCGATCACCGCTGCACCGCCCGCATGCGACAGCGCGCGCGCCACTTCCGCAATCATGCGCGTTTGGGCGGAACGTGACCGGAAGCCGGGAAGTCCATCTTTGATGCGCGCATACGCATCGCGGATAACGGTTTTTAGCTCGTCAGTGAGCATGTGCTGCCTGATGCATCGCAGCGATGCTTAATGCAACGGCTTCGGCGACGCGAATGCCGTCGACGCCGGCAGAAAGAATGCCACCTGCATAACCCGCGCCTTCGCCGGCGGGAAACAGTCCACGCGTGTTGAGGCTTTGATAGTCATCGTCGTTGCGTCGCACGCGAACAGGCGAGGATGTGCGCGTCTCGACGCCAGTAAAAATAGCATCGTGTCGTGCGAAGCCTTTGAGCTTTCGATCAAAGGCACCCATCGCTTCGCGAATGGCTTCCACCGCGTAATCGGGAATCGCGTGAGCGAGGTCGGTCAGATGTACGCCCGGTTTGTAGGAAGGCTGCACTTCGCCGAACGACGAGGAAGCGCGGCCGGCGATGAAATCGCCTACCAACTGTCCAGGCGCTTCATATGTGCCGCCGCCCAGTTCGAAAGCGCGACTTTCCCAGTAACGTTGTAACGCAATGCCAGCGAGGGGGCTGCCGCTGCCATCGTACAAAGTGAAATCGCTCGGCTCGACGCCGACCACAATCGCTGCATTCGCATTGCGTTCGTTGCGCGAGTACTGGCTCATGCCATTCGTGACGACACGGCCCGGTTCGCTTGCTGCGGCTACGACGGTGCCGCCCGGACACATGCAGAAGCTGTAAACAGAACGGCCGTTGCGGCAGTGATGCACAAGCTTGTAATCCGCCGCGCCGAGCAAAGGGTGTCCCGCTTGCGGACCGAAGCGCGCGTTATCGACCATCGATTGCGGGTGCTCCACGCGAAAACCAATCGAGAACGGTTTGGCTTCCAGATACACGCCGCGCTTGTGCAACATCTCGAACGTGTCGCGTGCGCTGTGTCCCAGTGCCAACACGACATGATCGGTGCGAATCTGCTCGCCGTTGGCCAGCACTACGCCGCGCACATGGCGCACACCTTCGGAATCCGCTTCGACGTTGATGTCGTCAACGCGATGCTGGAACCGAATCTCCCCGCCCAGCGATTCGATGGTGTTGCGCATGTTTTCCACCATCGTCACCAACCGAAAGGTGCCGATGTGCGGTTTGCTGACGTAGATGATTTCTTCCGGCGCACCGGCTTTCACAAATTCGACCAGCACTTTGCGGCCATAGTGATGCGGATCGGAAATCTGGCTATAGAGTTTGCCGTCGGAAAACGTGCCTGCGCCGCCTTCGCCGAATTGCACGTTCGATTCCGGATGCAGCTTGCGCTTTCGCCACAGGTCCCAGGTATCTTTGGTACGTTCGCGCACCGCTTTGCCGCGCTCAAGAATGATCGGGCGAAAGCCCATCTGCGCCAGGATCAATCCGGCGAACAAGCCGCAAGGACCCAGGCCAATCACGACGGGGCGATGTATCAGCGCCGCAGGCGCCTGCGTGACGAACTTGTAGTTCGTGTCGGGCGTGGGGCGCACATGCTGATCGTCTGCAAAGCGCTGCAGCAACTTCGCTTCATCCACTACGTCGACATCCAGCGTATAAATCAGCTGGATCGCACCACGCTTGCGTGCATCGTGGCCACGACGAAACACCGTGTAGCTACGGATAGCCTGTTTGCCGACATGCAGCCGGTCGCGGATGGCCGCCGCCAGCGCCTCCTCGGCGTGGTCCAGCGGTAGCTTGATATCAGTGAGTCGGAGCATCTAGGGCAGAGCGGAACGGGACGACGCATTGTCTCACGTCGCCCGTCGCCTGCCGCAGATCGTTACCTCAGCTTTCGGAAGCGATCTGTCGCAAGGTCTGCTCGAAGACTTCCGGCGGCTGGCCGCCCTGGATTAGGTAGCGCCCGTTCACGATCACAGACGGGACCGCGCGGATGCCTTGTTCCTGGAAGAAGCGCTCCTGCGCACGAACCTCGTCCGCATAGCGCCCGCTATCGAGCACCTCGCGGGCTTTGGCGGCATCCAGGCCCACCTCGCCGGCCACCCGGGCCAGCACGTCGTGCGAGCTCACGTCTTCACCTTTTGTGAAATACGCCTCCAGCAAGGCGAGCTTCAGCGCATGCTGCTTGCCTTCCAGCTCGGCCCAATGCAGCAGACGGTGCGCATCGAAGGTGTTGTAGATGCGGCCGCGCTTGTCCATGTCGAAGGTAAAGCCCAGCGAAGCGCCACGCTGCCGTATACCTTCCCGGTTCTGGGCCATCTGCTCAGGCGTACTGCCGTACTTGTGTGCCAGATGTTCGGCCACGTCTTCGCCTTCCGGTGCCATTTGCGGATTCAGCTCGAACGGCTGGAAGTGCAGGTCCGCCGAAACGCTCCCGTCGAGCTTTTGAAGCGCCTGTTCGAGCGACTTCAGGCCAATGGCGCACCACGGGCAGACGACGTCGGAGACGAAGTCGATTTTCAGGTGAGTCGGATTGGTCATGCCGATGACCCTCGCACATAGTGGTTGCTGATTTGGCTTTGATGGGGTTCCGTAGGGCGGAATCAATAGGTGCCCTGTGGATGCCGGCTTACAAACAGGCAAAAAAAAGGTCCTGCATACGATGCAGGGCCTGAAGGCTGGTGAAGCTGGCTTACTTGCCAAACGTGTAGTTGGCTTCCAAGAAAAACGTGCGCCCAAACACGTTGTAGTTGTATTGGTTGTACGGCGCGTATGACGTGCCTGGATAGCTGTTGTCCCTGGGCGGCATCGTATTGAACAGGTTGTCAACGACGAAGGACAGCTTAAGGTTGGAGATCGGGCTGTAGGAAACGCTGGCGTTGTACATAACCCATGCCGGTAGCTTGCCCTCGCCCGGTTGCTGGTAAGGGGTCGCCAGATCCAGGGTTGCCAGATAGTTGGGCGTTTGGCCGTAGCGCGTGGCGTACAGCGTGGCGCTCCAATTGTCCCGTTTCCAGGTCAACGAGGCGTCGAGCTTGGTCTTGAAGTCCGTGCTGTAGTACGGCGAGCGCAACAGGTCGACGTATGGGTCACCTGCATACAACTGCTGCTTGTGCTGCAGGATATCGGTATAGCCGAGAGTGGTATTAAGTTCGCCGAAACGACCAATGCCAAACGTATAGTTGAAACCCGCGCTGATCGCGTCGAGCGTTTCGTTGGATACGTTCACTTTGGGAGTGTAAATCTCGGTGATGTCGCCCTTCGCATTTCGCGTGACCTGGCTGATGGCAGCGGCGCAGGTTGGCGAGTTGATATCAAGCTGGCCAAGTCGGCATGCAGCTTCCTGTAGCAGAACCTGATCGGCGTCCTGGATATTGACCTCGTCTTTGATGTTCCAGTGGAAGAAGTCCATCGACAAAGCCATTCGCGACACTGGCGAAAACACCAGGCCGGCGCTCCAGTTGGTGGAGGAGATCGGCTTCAAGTCAGGATTGCCCGATTGGACGCCGATGACCGAGGCTCCGTTGTATTTCTGCGGGCACTGAATGGGAGCGACAGCAGCGTCGTAACCCAATTTTGCGCAGTTGTAGTAGTCGGTCGGCGTGGCGTAGTAGGTGCTTTCGCCCTGAAACTCGTCGGCCAGCGTCGGCACTTTGAACGATGTGCCATAGCGCGCGCGCAGAAGCAGCATGTCGAACGGACGATACTCAAGTCCCACGCTGTACGTAGGCTTGCTCACCGTGAATCCGCCAACGTTGAATGCGTCGTAGCGAGCCGATGCGCTCAACGTAAGTTGCGACAGCAGCGGCAGTCTCCATTCCGTTGCTGCAGCGTAGCGGGAGCGATGGCCCGCACCTTGTACGGCAGAGGAGCCCCATACGTCGCCACTCAGCAGGCGAGGATCGGGAGAGTAGTCCCAGCCTTCGTTGCCACCTTCCATGAGAAAAGCGACACCTGCATCCCCACCCGGCATCTGAAAGAGCGACGGATTGGTCAGTGTCACTTGCCCAGTGTTTTGCCACGTCTTGCTGTGGGTGGAGGTGTAGCCTGTGAAACTCTGGAAATCTGAATTGGAAATCGGCGTATAGAACGCTCCGTAGTTTGGCGAGAACGTGCTGAAACCATATCCATAAGGGTCTGGACCCAGATTAGGACCGAGTACCCGGTTAGCGAAGAAGGCTTCCATCGGCTCGGCAAAGCGAGCGAAGTTCATCTCGTTGAGCTTGTCCTCCGCGTGCATGACGAAGGCGTCGTATTCCCAGTTGGAGGCGCCGATCCCGCCCTTGGCGCCGAACGTAAACGTGTAGTTACGCTCATAGGTCTTGTACATGACGTTCTGGAATCCACCCGCTTCCTCGGGGCTGAAAGCCTTCTGGAGATTGATGAAGTCATCGAGGTTTGGGTCGTAGAGATAGCCATACTTCGCGCCGGTTCCCCACCAGAGCACTGACGCTCCCGGGCTATATTTCTCTCGATCGAAGTTCAGCATGACATCGCTGTAGAGCTGAACGTTATCGTTGACATCAAACGTCGCGTGCGTATAGACATTAGCCGTTTTGCTGCCATTCGATAGTGTGGACTGGCCGGGGGAGTTGAAAGAACCGCAATATTCACCGAACTTTGCGCGATTGCGCAGACCTTCGGTGCCGTTGAATTGACCGGTAGTCAATGCGCAACGGTTCGGATCCATCATCAAGTAATTGTTTCTCGCGTCGCTGTTGTAGACGAGGTAGTCGCGGCTCGCGGTGGCCGGAGACGTGCCGTTTTCGAAGAAGTGAGATGTAAGCGAGCGGTCCCGGGACCAAATGGGCTGCGTATTTTCAAACTGCGCGCCAACCAGCAGGTTGAGCTTGCCGAAGTTGAAACCGTCGACAAGGCTGATGTGACGGCTGGCGCCACCGCCTTGCTGATCCCAGCCGTAGCGCACATCGATCACCGGCGCATCGACTTTCTTTTTCATCACAATGTTGACGACGCCTGCAATGGCATCCGAACCGTACAGAGTGGACTGACCACCGGGAAGGATGTCGATATGGTCGACGAGATCGGTCGGAATGGTATTGAGATTGGTGAAGACGTCGGTGCTGTTGTAAAGCGCCGAGAAGCTCGACATCGGGCGCCCGTCGATCAGGTATTTTACGTAGCCCACGGGTAGACCAAACAGGCTGAGAGTTTTTGCGCCCGGCGTAAAACTGTTGGTTGTCTGCGAGTTCTGAATGCTGCCGGTTGAAAATGTCATTTGCTGAAGCGCGTCAGCAACCGACGAAAAACCTCTTGCCTTGAGTTCTTGAGAGGTGATGGTGGTCGTCGGCGTGAAGGTTTCCACTTCAGTCTGGGGGATCAAGGACCCTGTGACGGTAACTGCCTCAAGTTTCCTTGGATTTGAAGCATTTGAGTCCGATGTGTTGTCTTGGGCAAATACGCTCGTGCTCGCCAGCGCAGCTGCACATGCCAACGCCAGTAACGAGTAATTAAAAGTACTTCCTGCTTTCAAGGTGCTCTCCCTGGAGTCACCGTTCGCTACTTAGCGGTACAACGAACGGCGGATGACAAAAGCGAAAGTCACCCTCGGCCATGACATATGGCTATCGAAGTGACCATCGCGGAATCACGGCTCGCTCCCTAATGGAAAATTTTTTACAAACCGTAACGATCAAATAAGCGACCGACGTTTTTGCAACAATCGGACAGCGCCTAATTTGATGAAGGGTGACTGCCCGGGAACAGGAAAGAGGCAAAAGGCGACCGCCACTGCGTGATGCAGTACGGACGAGTACGAGATTGGAGGTGTTTGATGCGGGCCGAGTTGCCCAATGTGCCCGTTGCGGGCGACAGCATCAGCGGATGCTATGCAGGGCGAATAGCTCGCCCTGCACGCGAAAGAAAAACCTTACTGCTTACCGATGAAGTCCGTCTTGCCGATGTTCGTGCCGGCCACGCGCAGAATGTTGTAGGCGGTGGTGCAATGGAAGAACACGTTCGGCAGCACAAAGTGAAGCAAATAAGCCTGACCTTCGAACTTCGTTTCGCCATTGCGTGATGGAACGATGATGGCGCGCGTTTCGCTGCCGTCGATCTGCTCGGCCTTGAAACTCTTGATGTAATCGACGGCGCGGTCGATGCGCGAAAGCAGTTCATCGAACGTGGTTTCGTTGTCGTCGAACTTCAGCGGGTCGACGCCTGCCAAGCGCGCGGCAGCGTTCTTGGCCATGTCGGTGGCGATCTGCACTTGCTTGACCAGCGGCAACATGTCGGCGATCAGACGGCTTTGCAGCATCACCGAATCTTCTACTTTCTTTTCCTTGGCGTGCGCCTGACCCTGCTCCAGCACATGCTTGAGGTTGCCGAGTGCGCGCAGGAAGACAGGTACAGCGGTCTGATACATCGAAATACTCATGGGGACGACTCCGTTTGATCGGTGTGGAGAGATTCGCCGGCAACTTCACCGGCCAGTGGCGAGAGTTCGCACGCCATGGCCGCGGAAGGTTCCGTCGAGGGTGTGGGATGGGAAGGATGCACGTGATGGATCGCATAGAAGGCGATGATCGCCGCGATCACCAGCAACGATGCTGCGAGCACAAAGGAAATGCCCGGCAAATGGATCGGTGCGTGGTCGCTGATAAACAGCGCGAAAAGATTGGCGAACAGTGCGGGACCAAAAATGCCGGCAAGACTCGCAAGACTGGTCAGTGCACCTTGCAAGCGACCCTGCTCGTGCGGATCGACCTGCTGCGTCATCAATGCCTGCGCAGGCGGTCCGGAAAGACCGCCCAGGCAAAGGAACGGAATGCCGAGCAGGAAAACCCATGCCACCGACGAGAGGCCGAAGAACAGATAGCCAACCACACATAGCGGCAGACCAATCATGATCAGGCGCTTTTCGCCGAGCGTGGGCATCAACTTGCGCACCAGCACGGCCTGCACGAGACCGCTACACAGACCCACTAACGCCAGCGTGAAACCCACGGCCTGTGGGCCCCAGCCGTAGCGATAGTCCGTGTACAACACGTAGGTGGAGTTGAGCGAGAACTGCGCCAGGTTGATCAGGAAAAACACCGAGGCCAGCGCGAACACCTGCGGATAGCGGCGCAGCAATACGAGCGCGCCGAACGGGTTGGCATGGCTCCAGTCAAATCGCTTCGAGCGCTTTTCCGGCGGCAGCGATTCGGGCAACACGAAGAAGCCGTAGCAGAAGTTGGCCAGCGACAGCACGGCCGCCGCCCAGAACGGCAAGCGCAGGCTGAAGTTCCCGAGGAAGCCGCCTAGCGCAGGTCCGACGATGAAACCGACACCGAACGCAGCACCCAGCGCACCAAATGCTGCCGCGCGTTTTTCCTTCGGCACGATATCGGCGATATAGGCATTCGCCGTCGAGAAACTCGCCGCGCAAATGCCGGAAATACCGCGACCGATAAAAAGTAGCCACAGCACCGGCGTAATCGCCATCACGATGAAGTCGATGCCAAGGCCGAAGCTGGAAATCAGGATCACCGTGCGCCGGCCGAAGCGATCGGAAAGCGTGCCTTGCACCGGTGAGAACACGAACTGCATCAGCATGTACAACGTGCCGAAGAAGCTCGTCCACACGGCCGCGTGCGCGATGCTGCCGCCGCTCAATTGCACGACCAGATGCGGAAGGACCGGAATGATGATGCCGAAGGCCAGCATGTCTAGCATCACCGTCACGAAGATGAAGGACAGCGCGGCGTTATGGCGACGGGTGACGGTAGTCGGTGCGGAGTCCATGCAATGGCGCGAACGGAAAGGTGGAGCGCGAACGATAGCCGATGGGACCAGCCTTGGCATGGGCTGAAAGTGTGCGAAACGACGCAGGGAAGCCTGCCGCGACGGTTACATCGGCGGCTGGGCCAGTTCCCGCGGGCTGAGGTAGCCATCGTGGTTGCGGTCGAGCTTGTGAAATTCGCGTCGCAGGTTGTCCTGCCACTGCTTGAGCGTGACCGGGCCACCGCGGCCGCCGGGTAGCTCGTCAGATTCGAGAATGTTGTCGTGGTTGCGATCCAGGCGGTAGAAGCCCTGGCTCATGTACACCACGTATTCGTCTTCGCTGATCCGGCCGTCGCCATTGGTATCCATGGTGTGGAAAAGGTCCGATGCCGTGCCCTGGGCCAGCACAGCGAGCGGCAGGAACAACAGCGCGGCGACCAACGCGCGCATCAGCGACGGCCGCCGTGGATGCCGATGAAATCCAGAAACTCCGCGCGCGTGCGTGCATCGTCGCGGAAGCTGCCGAGCATCTGACTGGTAATCATCGACACGCCGCGTTTATGCACGCCACGTGTGGTCATGCATTCGTGGCTGGCATCGACCACCACCGCCACGCCGCTCGGGTGGAGGTTGTCGTGGATGCAGCGGGCGATCTCTGCCGTCATCTTCTCCTGCACCTGAAAGCGCCGCGCGTAGGCATCGACAACGCGCGCGAGCTTGCTGATGCCGACCACGCGATTGGTGGGCAGGTAACCCACGTGGGCGCGGCCGATGATCGGCGCCATGTGGTGTTCGCAATGACTTTCGAATTCGATGTCGCGCAGCACCACCATCTCGTCGTAGCCGGCCACTTCCTTGAAGGTGCGGCGCAGGTATTCGCCCGGATCGATCTCGTAACCGCTGAACCAGTCTTTATAGGCTTTGACGACGCGCCGGGGCGTATCGATCAGACCCTCGCGGGAGGGGTCCTCGCCCGCCCAGCGCAGCAAAACGCGCACGGCTTCTTCGGCTTCGTCGCGGGTAACCCCGTTGGATGTGTTGTGCTCGCTCATGCGGCTTCCTTGAAACGTGCTCAGGCGGGTAAGTGTAGCGCTGGCGTCAAGCCTGCCGGGTTCGGATGGTTCACCGGCTGGCCTGGCAGGGTGGGTATGCTTGACGGGTTCGCTGGACATTCGGGCCGTTTTGGCCGGTTTCAATGGCGGACCTTGCCGACTAACCCAGGGCCTGTGAAATGCCTCGATCGATCAACCGTGACACCCAGCTTTGCATGTCCCTGTCCGGACGCCCGGGCAACTTCGGAACGCGCTTTCAGAATTTTCTGTATGAGGCGCTGGATCTGAATTTTGTCTACAAGGCCTTTACGACGAAGGATTTGCCTGCGGCGATTGCGGGTATTCGTGCGTTGGGGATTCGCGGTTGCGCGGTCTCGATGCCGTTCAAGGAGGCGTGCATTCCACTGGTGGATGAGATCGATGCGTCGGCGCAGGCGATTGCGTCGATCAATACGATCGTCAATGACGATGGTTTTTTGCGTGCGTACAACACGGATTACATCGCGATACGCAAGTTGATCGAGCGTCATCGTATTTCGCCGCAAACGCGTGTGGTGTTGCGCGGTAGTGGCGGGATGGCGAAGGCGGTGGCGTGCGCGTTTGGTGATGCTGGGTTTGCGTTGGGGCATATTGTTGCGCGTAATGAAGAAGCGGGGCGCCGATTGGCTGATGTTTGCGGGTATGCGTGGGCGGCCGATACGTCTGGTTTGAATGCGGAGTTGTTGGTGAATGTGACGCCGATTGGGATGGAAGGTGGTGTTGAGGCGGGTGCGTTGGCGTTTAGCCGAGAGGAAGTCGAATCGGCGCGAATGGTCTTTGATGTGGTGGCGTTGCCGGTTCTGACACCTGTTGTTCGGTTGGCGCAGTCGCTTGGGAAATCAGTTATTACGGGGGGCGAGGTGATTGTGTTGCAGGCGGTGGAGCAGTTTGTGCTTTACACGGGTGTTAGGCCGGATGATGCGCTGATTGAGAAAGCTGCCGCGCATGCGTTGAATTGAGCCCGCTCAGCTCAACTTGCCTCAACGTTTATCCCGTCATTCCTGCGCAGGCAGGAGGCGCTTCACAACAGCGAAGCTGGTCATCCAGTGACGTCATTTTTCATTTGTGCGTGGGCGCCAGGTTGCTCGCCTGCGCGGCGGGCGTTTCGTCCGTCTACCGACGGCCGAGTCACTTTTCTTTGCGTGCCCACGCACACGCAGGAGCGTGTGCGAACAGCGAATCTGGCCCGAAGGGCGCGGGGCATGGATGCCCAGAGTCAAGAAAAGTAATCCAGAGAAAGGGCATCCCGTATGCGGTGTTCTCTGGGCTGCGCCCTCCGAGACGTAAGGCGGGGCCGGGCTTTTCGACAGGGCTCCTACCCTGGCGAAAAGGAATCGGCATCCATGCCGATTCCCCTGCGGGCCTTTTCGTCCCCGCCTCACTCACCGCATAAGGGAACTGAAGAGCAAGAGCGGTGCGCTTCGCGCACTCTATGAAAAGCAAAGGGCAGAAAGCCAAGGCCGGAGAGCCAAGGCCGGAGAGCCAAGGCAACGGCGGGTGACTTGCTAGTCTTCGCTTGCTTCGTCTTCGTTTGCCGCGGAATCACCCAGCAGTTGCTGGGTCTGTTCGCCGGGAAGCAATTCCACGTCGCGCAGTTTGCGTTCGATGGCGCGTGTGCGAGTGGTGGTGGTATCGAGATGTTTGCCGGCTTCGTCGAGTTTTTTGCGCACGGTTTTCAGCACGTCGCCAAATTTGCCGAATTCGTTTTTCACCGCGCCGAGCAATTGCCACACTTCGCTGCTGCGTTGTTGGATGGCGAGTGTGCGGAAGCCCATTTGCAGGCTGTTGAGGAGTGCAGAGAGTGTCGTGGGGCCGGCGATGGTGACGCGTTGCTCGCGTTGCAGGCTTTCGAACAGGCCTGGACGGCGGATGATTTCGGCGTAAAGGCCTTCGGTGGGCAGGAAGAGGATGGCGAAGTCGGTGGTGTGCGGCACGGCGATGTATTTGCTGCGGATGGTTTTGGCTTCGTCGCGTATGCGGCGTTCCAGCATGTTCGCGGCGCGTTCGACGCCTTCGGCGTCGGCTAGTTGTTGTGCGTCGAGGAGGCGTTCGTAGTCTTCGCGTGGGAATTTCGCGTCGATGGGTAGCCACACTTGGCTGTCGCGGTCGCCGCCGGGCAGCTTGATGGCGAATTCGACGCGTTCGTCGGAGCCGGGAACGGTGGCGACGTTTGAGGCGTATTGCTCGGGTGTGAGCATTTGGTCGAGCAAGGCGCCCAGTTGCATTTCGCCGAGAATGCCGCGTGTTTTGACGTTGCTGAGCACGCGCTTCAGATCGCCCACGCCGCTGGCGAGCGATTGCATTTCGCCGAGGCCGCGCTGCACGGCTTCCAGTCGTTCGGAGACGAGCTTGAAGGACTGGCCAAGGCGCGTTTCGAGCGTGGATTGCAGTTTTTCATCCACGGTTGCGCGCATTTGTTCCAGCTTGGTCGCGTTGTCCTGCTGGATGGCGCCGAGCTTGGTTTCCAGGGTGGTGCGAACTTCGCCAAGACGCTTTTCGTTGTCGGCGGTGAGTTCTTTCAATTGTTGCTGTTGTTGTTCGCCAAGACGAGTGAGAGTGGTGGTGAGTTCTTCGCGGCCACGGCGCGCATCCTCGGTGAGGCGTTGGTTGAGCGCCTGGATGCTGGTATCGGTGCGTTCGGTCAGCGTATCCAGCCGTTGGCCGAATTGCAGGAGTGTTTGACTGAGTTCGCTGCGGCCGGCGCGTTGTTCTTGCGCCAGCGCTTCGCGCAAATGGCGGTTGTCGTCCTTCAGGGTATCGAGGCGGGCGTTGAGGCCCGCGTCGCCGCGGCCGCGCAGCAGGGTGATGACCTGCAAGATGAGCAGGACGATAAGTAGGATCAGCAGAATATCGATCAGAGGCATGGGTGATTCCGGGCTGTCTGGGCACAGTTTACGCGCTGGCGTATCAGTCCCTGAGATTGCGGGTAGTATCAGGCAATCCTTACGGATCGGGGGATGCTATGGCGACATCAGGCAAAGCAGTTAAGGCGATGCTTGGTTTGACGGCGGCGGTGGTATTCATCGCGCTGGCGCTCCAGTTTTACCTTTCCCTGCGTCTCGCCGAAGCGAACGGTAAAACACTTGGCTACGGGGTGGTGTTGTACTTGGGGTTTTTCACCATCACCACCAACTTTCTGGTCTTATTTGCCTCGGCATCGCCGTTGATAGCCCCGGCATCGTCGATGGGCCGATTTTTCGTAAGGCCTGTCGCCATCGGCTGGGTGGCAGCCAGCATCGCCTTTGTCAGCGTTGCGTACTTCCTGCTTTTACGGCACGTATGGAAGCCGCAAGGTTTGCAACTGATCGCCGATGTGCTGCTTCATTACGTGGTGCCGTTGCTGTACGTACTTTTCAGTTTTATCGCATTGCGTGGCACGCGGCTTCGTTGGGCGTCGCCGTTTCGGTGGAGTCTTTATCCGCTGATCTATTTCGTTTACGCCATGATTCGCGGCGCGATGATCAATGCTTATCCTTACGGGTTCATCGACGCATCGGTACTGGGCTATGCCACGACATTACGCAATGCAGTGTTCTTACTGATCGCGTTTCTTGTGCTCGCGTATTTGCTGATTTTGCTGTGGCGCGTGGGCGCCAAGCCGATCAGTCAATCCGACAAAACACTGCTTTGAGATAGCGGCTTTCCGGTACGTCGGCGCGCACCGGGTGATCGGCGCCCGCGCCGCGCGTTTCCAGTATCTGTATTTCGCGGCCGGCATTGAGTGCGACGCGGCGCAGCATCTCTAGAAAATCCGCTTCGCTGACCAGGCCGGTGCATGAACACGTCAACAGCAGGCCGCCGGGCGGAATCACGTCGAGCGCGAGGCGGTTCATGGCGAAGTATTTTTTCAGCGCATCCATCACCTTGGTGCGATCACGGGTGAGCTTGGCTGGATCGAGGATCACCGCGTCGTAGCGCTCGCCGCGCGCGACGGCCTGACGTAGCCAGTCGAAGATATCGGCCTGCTCGAAACGCACGGCGAGATTGTTCGCCGATGCATTGGTGCGAGCGATTTCCAGAATGCCCGGATCCATATCGACGCCGATCGCTTCGCTTGCGCCGCCAGCTGCGGCATGTATCGCAAAGCCGCCCGCGTTGCAGCACAGATCAAGTACGCGACGACCGCGCGCCAGTTCGGCGAAGCGCTGACGGTTTTCGCGCTGATCGGCAAAGAAGCCTGTTTTGTGACCGTACCCCGGCGCGGCGTGAAAACGCAGGCCGTGTTCATGCACTTCTACGGGAGTGGGCGCTTCCATCGCGCGGCAATCGAACGATTCCTGCTTTTGCACATGGGTTTCGGCAAACCAGTACAAGCGCGCACCCGGGAACTGACGCAGCAGCGCGGCATGAATCGCGTCGCGGAATTTCCACATGCCGGCGGCGAAATATTCGATCACCAGAATGTCGTTGTAGCGATCTACGACAAGGCCGGATAGGCCATCGCCTTCGCTGTGCACGACGCGCCATGCGTCGGTTACGCTGTCGAGCTTCAACAATTCGCGACGAAGCGTGACTGCGCGTTCGATACGCGCCGCAATCCAGTCGGCGTCAATCGATTCGTTGACGTTGGTTGTCAGCAGGCGCAACGCAATGCGTGCGTGACCATTCCAGAAACCGCGACCCACAAAACGGTTCTTCGCATCCACCACATCGACCACGCTGCCGGGTGGAAGGCGTGTTTCGGGTTTGTTGACCTGCGCCGACCACACCCAGGGATGACCTGGCGTGCGATCGGATTTGAGGCGGATAACAGGCAGATCGGTCGTGGATCTGGCGACGGGCGACGAGCTATTCATGCCGCCATGATAACCCGCCGTGCGCGAATGGACCGTTTTGGCCGGCGATCTTCAGCGAAGCTTGAGGATCAGCCAGGACAGCAGGGCCAGGAGGTTAATGCCCACATGCGCCAAAGCCGGACCAGCGAATTGCAGAATGAAGCCCTCGCTGCCGAAATGCCACCCGATATCCGGGTGAGTAGGAATATGCAGCGTGGTGTACAGGTTCACAAAACCACCGCAGTGGAACGCGTAGCTGAAGATCGACGTGGCGACCAGCGGTAACTGCAGCAGCTGCGCGACGCTGGAGAGGCGAATGCCGCGTTCGCTGTTTTCGATCAGCAACACGCCGGCCACCAGCACAAATACATACAGCGCCAACTCGATCAGGCCGATCGCTGCGGTGCGCAGCGGTCCGAATTCCAGCAGGCGCGGCAGCACTCTGGCCATGCCATAAAAACCGCCTGCAACTTCCAAAATGCCGATGAGACGAAACAAAATCTGGCGCATTCAATACCTCTATTGTCTTTATTCGAGTTCTTCCGCCTGCTCGTGCAGGTCGGTGATGTGTTGTTCCCACCAGCGTGGCTCGGCAGCAAACGGAAACGCGGCGGGAAAGGCCGGGTCCTGCCAACGCGCCGCAATCCAGCCGGCATAATGCACTTGTCGCATGGCACGTAGCGCTGGAATAAGCGCAAGTTCTGCGTGATCGAAATCACGCATCGAGCCATAGCCTTCCAGCAGCGCATCCATGGCGCGTTGGTCATGCGCAAGCATCCACAAATCCTGCACAGCCGGACCCATGCGCGCATCGTCCAGATCGACGAAGTGCGGGCCTGCATCCGTCCAAAGTACATTGCCCGGATGACAATCGCCATGCAATCGCATGGTACGCACTGGGCCCACGGCATCGAAGCGCGCGGCGACAGCGCGATCCACGCGTTCCACCGCGTCGTGATAACGATCGATCGACGTTGCGGGCAGCAGATGTGACTGAAGCACGGCCTGCATGGGCGTTTCGATCAGCGTTTCGCGGTCGATGCGGCCGCGATACACGAAAGATGCACGTGTGCCGACGGTGTGCATGCGTGCAATCAACCGGCCCAGCCATTCCAGTTGATCGGCCGATTCAAGCGATGGCGCGCGGCCGCCATGTCGTGGCGACAGCGCATAGCGATAACCGTCGTAATGCAGCAACGTCCGGCCGGTGTAAACGCTGGGCGCGACCACCGGAATCTCCGCATCGGCGAGTTCCAGTGCGAAGGCATGTTCTTCCAGAATGGCCGCGTCGCTCCATCGACCGGGCCGATAGAACTTTGCAATCACCGGCACGCTATCTTCCACGCCGACCTGCCAGACCCGGTTTTCGTAGCTGTTGAGCGCAAGCAGGCGGCCGTCGGGCCACAAGCCGCACGCATTGACGGCATCGAGCACAAGATCGGGCGTGAGGCGCGCGTACGGCGTTTCGTCAACCATCACGACGTGGCGCCCACGGGAAGGATGGCATCAACGCGAACCTACGGCGGTGGCGGGCACCACCGCCATCGTCAGGCGTGAAATGCACACGAGTTTGCCGTTTTCGTCTTCAATGCGGATTTCCCACACCTGCGTGGATCGGCCAAGATGCAGCGGACGCGCCGTACCGGTGACGGTTCCGCTGAGCACGCCGCGCACATGATTGGCGTTGATATCCAGCCCCACCGCGCGTTCCTTGGCCGCATCCAGCGTCAGCATCGCCGCCGTGCTGCCCAGCGTTTCGGCCAGCGCCACCGAGGCGCCGCCATGCAGCAGGCCGTAGGGTTGATGCGTGCGGCGGTCCACGGGCATGGTGCCCTGAAGCCAATCGTCGCCCACGGCCGTGATCTGGATGCCAATCGCCTCCATCAGCGTGTTGGTGCTCCAGCCGTTGAGGCTGGCAAGGTCGATATCCTGTTTCCAGATGCGCATGTGTTGATACTCGCCTGATCAGCCCGCATTGTCCGCCGACCACCCCAGCGGCGACAATGCGTCCCGTGTATATCGTCACTCTCTCAAGTTCCGGTCGCCGTTTCGACGTTCTGCCCGGCGAAACCGTGCTGGAAGCGGCGCAGCGCGCGGGCATCGCGCTGCCGTATTCCTGTCGCGCGGGTGTGTGCGGCAGCTGCAAGGCCACACTGATCGAAGGCCGTTGCGATTATCCGCGCAATCCTCCCACTGCGCTGGATGTGCATGACCGCTCACGTCACGCCGTCTTGCTGTGTCAGGCCGCGCCATTGACCGATCTGATCGTGGCAGTACGCGAAATCACTTCTGTCGAAGACGTGGCGCGTCGTCAACTCGATGTGCGGGTAACGCGCAAATGGCAGCTTGCCCCCGATGTCATCGGCTTGCATTTGCAACCCGTGGAAGGCGAGGCGCGATTGAACTGGTTGCCCGGCCAATATCTCGACGTGTTGCTGGACAACGGACGCCGTCGACCGTTTTCGATTGCGAATGGCCCACAGGCCGATGGCGTGATCGAACTGCACGTTCGTCACGTGGCGGGCGGTGGTTTTACGTCATGGGTGTGCGATGTGCTCAAGGAAGGCGACACGCTGCGCATCGAAGGTCCGCTCGGCACGTTCGTGCCGCGTGAAGATTCGGAGCGGCCCATGATTTTCATGGCGGGCGGTACGGGTTTTGCGCCGGTCAAAGCGATCGTCGAACATTTTCTCGCGCTCGGCACGCGCCGCACGATGAGCGTCTATTGGGGTGCGCGCAGTCCCGCAGATTTCTATCAACGTTCGCTCGCCGAACGCTGGGCGGCCGTCACACCGAATGTTCGTTTTCACGCGGTGCTTTCCGATGCGGAATTGGCACGTCGTGATGGCATGCGTGCGGGACTCGTACACGAAGCGGTGCTCGAGGATCAACCGGATCTTTCCGGTCATGATGTCTACATGAGCGGACCGCCAGCGATGATCGATGCCGGACGAAAACTGTTTACGGATGCCGGTCTGCCCGAAGACCGGCTTTATTACGATTCGTTCGATTACGCACCCGACGTGCTGGCGCAGATTCTCGCCGCACGCGCGGGCATCCACGAAGCCTGATCAGTTGCGGCCTTTCGCCGTGGGCAACTGCGCCGCCTGCCAGGCCAGTACGCCGCCACTCAAGGTGTAGACACGCGTAAAGCCCGCTTTGACCAGTCGCTGCGCCGCGCTGTCCGTATTGCGGCCGTCCTTGTCCATCACCACCACGGGCAACTCACGCGCCTTCGCCAGATCCTTGTTTTCCGGATCGAATTGGCTCATCGCGACGTGCTTGGCGCCGGGTACGTGCATTTTTTCGAAGTCGGCGCTGGCGGAAAGGTCGATCAACAGTGGCGTATCGCGATTGATCAGTTGCGTCAGGCCAGCTGGCGTCAGCTCGGTGTACTTGCGCATCCACACCATCACCTGCGTGATGAACAGCGCAACGATCAGCGCTCCCAACAACGCGACCAAAAACAAATGGTTGCCCACGAACTGGGGCAGCTTGTGCATAAAATCGTTCATGGACCGTCCACGGGCGCGGACGAACCGCGCGGTTGCAGGTAAACGGCAGATTATACCCGCAGGGAAGGTGCCGGGTTTGCCTGGCGTGGCTCAGTAGTTGGTATTGGCGGGCGCTGCCAGATCGAGATTGGGCAGCCCCGTTTCGAGCCACCACTTGTTCTTCGCCTGGTCGTACTTCCAAACTTGGTGGTCGATGATGTGGCGCTCGGCCTGGGTGTGAAGGTTGATCAGTCCGATGTCTACCGTCTGACGGACCTCATTGGGATCGCTGCCGGGAATGGGACCGTTGCCATCGTCATAGTCGCTCACGCGCAGTTGTGAGAAGCGTTGGCGATCGAAGTCGGTGATCGGGTGTGCCTCGCGGACCTTGGGGTCGACAAACTGCTGGGCCGCTTCGAAACCGTCCCAGCGCACCGCGTTGGCGTATTCCAGCAGCGTATGGCTCAGCGAATCGCTGCGTTTGTCGGTGGCACAGCCGGATAACAGCAGCACGGTGGACAGCACCAACGGACCGACGATTCGACGCATGAGACGAGCCTCCCCTCCAGGACAACCTATTCTGCCGCAGTAGTGCGACGCTTCGCCACGAACTGTGCCTCAAGGGTAGCGGCCGGTTTGCCCTCGTCACCGGGAATCTGACACGTTACGCCGATACGCGCACGACCACGTATGGCGAGCGTGGCGAAGAACGTGGTCCAGTCTGCGTGCGGCGCAGGCTGTGCTACTGCCTGGAAATCCTCCCAGACCGGACTCAGGTAGCGCACGGTCGATTCGCCCACGTACACATCGCAATCTTCGCCGCGCTGGCGCAGCGCCAATTCGACCAGGCCCCAGCCGGTCAGTGTCATCAGGCTGACGAGGCTGCCGCCGAACGCGCAGCCTTTGTCGTTGACGTTGGGCGCCAGCGGGCTGCGAAGGATCAGTCGCTCGCCGTCGTAATCCCCCAGTTCGAGTGCCATCGCCCGCGCCAGCGGAATGCCATCGTGAATAAATGCGACCAATGCCCGGGCGGCGGTATGCAGAGCGGTTTTGTCCATCGAACATCAACAGGAAGAGGAGGTGGGGCATACAGTGTAGACGCTACACTCCAGACCCAACCCGGATATCGGCGAAACAGGCGTGAGCGCGCAGTCTTCACAACACGGCAGTTCATTGGCCGGCTGTACGGTTGTGATCACCCGTCCTGCGGGTACCGGCTCGTCGCTGGCGCGGCGTGTCCGCACGCTTGGCGGTACACCGTTGCTCTTGCCGTGACTTTCCCTGCGTGCCGTGTCCGATGTCGACGCGGCACGCGCGCAATGGCAGCAGGCGCAAGGCGACGATCTACTGATTTTCACCAGCCCCGCCGCGGTGCGATATGCCACGGCGCTGACGGCGCTGGACACGCGTGCCGTTGTCGTCGCTACCGGGCAGGGCACATCGCGTGCATTGCTTCGGCATGGTGTGGATGCGCAAGTCCCCACAACACGGCAAGACAGCGAAGGCGTACTTGCACTACCGGCGCTGCAATCCTTGCAAGGTCGGCGCGTGGCGCTGATTACGGCACCGGACGGCCGCGGTCTCTTGCAGGAACAGCTCGCCAAACGCGGTGCGACGGTACGCGAGGTGCATGTCTATACCCGCGGTGCGCCGCGCTTGAACCGGCGTCACATCGATGCAGTCATGCAACTTCCCAGTACCGCGTGCGTGCTCATTTCCAGCGCCGACGCCATGCGTCATCTGCTGACATTTTTACCCGTGGCCGCGCGGGATCGTTTGCGCCGTGCGGTCGCGGTGGTGAGCAGCGACCGGATCGCGGAACTTGCCCGATTGGACGGCTTTTCCAGGGTCGAGATGGCAAGCTCCGCCCACTCGGAGGATTTGCTGGCAGCCGCCTGCAAGATCTGTTCACGTACACCCCACTAAGCCGGCCGCGCGGGCTGTTAGCATGCGCGCATGAGCCAGGACGACCTCACCCCCGAAAGCACCTCCGCCGCGCCCACGGGCGTGCCCTCCGACGCCCCGCGTGTCAGCCGACCAGCGACACCGCCGCGTTCCACCGGCGGCACGCTTGCGCTGACCCTGTTGATCGCCCTGATCGCGTTGATCGGCGTGGGTTACGTGGCGTGGAAGCAGTGGAAACTCACCCAAATCAGCACCGTCGCGCTGCGCACGACCACGGGACTTGAGAATCGCGTCACCGCCACGGAACACGCGCTTACCGCTGCCAACGGTCAGGACACTGTTTTATTGCAGCGTCTGAACGATGCCGATCAGGTCAATCATTCGCTGCGCGAGGAATTGCTCGCGCAGGATCAGCGCATGCGCGATCTGGAAGAAGCCGTCGGCCGGCTTTCCGAAAGGACACTTTCCGGCCAGGACGCGATGCGGTTGGATGAAACCGAATCCCTGTTGCGCATGGGCATGGAGCGCTACACGTTGTTCCACGATGCGCAAGGTGCCGCGCAGGCGTATGCGCTTGCATCGCAAACGTTGGCGGGCGTGAACGACAATGCGTTCAACGGTGTGCGTCAAAGCATCGATGCCGAGCACGATGCCTTGCTGAAAAGTCAGGTGGCCGATCGCGAACAGTTGCTCGATACCGTGATGCAGTTGCGCAACGATCTTCCCAACTTGCCCTTGAAGCCCCTGGACGAACCTGCCGCGAATCAGGACAACGGGGTGTGGGCGCGCATCGTGCGTGCTTTGCACAGCGTGATCCAGATTCAGCGCGATAACGGTGCGCCCGTCGATATCGCCGATGCGCGTATCGCGCGCGAACTGATTGCGCTCGATCTGGCGCAGGCGCAGGCCTCATTGCTCGCATGGGATGACAACGGTTGTACCGCGGCACTCAAGCGTGCCGATGCGGGACTGGCCACCCAATTCGATCCGCAATCGGCGGCAGTGCTGCAGGCCCGCGAGCATCTGGCCACCATGAGCAATCAGCTCAAGCCTGCCATTCCGGTCAAACTCGGCGGCGCATTGAGTGAGTTACGCAATCTGCGTGCCGTACACGCTTTGAAACCCGATAGCGGAAGCAGCACCGCCGCACCGGCAGGGAACAAGCCATGAAGCTTTGGCGCTGGATTCTGCTGCTGGTGATCGTAGCCGCGGTCGCAGCGTTCTGCTGGCACTGGGTGGCGGAAGATCCCGGTTATGTCTTGATCCGTTTTCGTGGCGTCACCGCGCAAACCAGTTTGCTCGCCGCGGTGGTGCTGCTTGTGCTCTTGTGGGCAGGGATCAACGTGTTGTGGCGTGTCGTGCGTTGGCCGTTTGGCGCCTTCTCGCGTCGTCATCGCCGCGTCAGTCAGCAACGTCTTGCAGACGGTCTTGTGGCGTTGATGGAAGGCCGTCACAGCGATGCCGAACGCGATCTCAATCGTGCGTCGCGTCTTGATACGCTGCGTGGCCCTGCGTTACTTGCTGCAGCGGAAGCGTCGTCGCGCCGCGGTGAACACGCACGTGCGCTTGAGTCGCTGGATGAGGCTGCGCAGGTTGCGCCACGTGCCGCGCGTGTTCTGCGTGCACGCGTCTTGCGTCGCGACGGCAAACCTGCGGAAGCGCTGGCACTGCTTACGTCCGAAGCCGACAGCGGCAGCCTGAGCCCAGGTGGCTGGCGCGAATACGCGCTGGCAGCGCTGGCCAACGGCGACACGCGCCGCGCGCGCGAAGCACTCGATCCATTGCAGAAAAGCGGCGTGCTCGGCACGCGCGCTTACAACGCACTCGAAACGCAGATTCTCGTCGCCAGTCTCAATGGCGCAGGTGACGGTGCCGTGCTCAACGCCTTGTGGTCGTCGTTGCCGAAATCGCAGCGGCGTGCGCCCGCAGTTGTCGACGCTTATGCCCGCAAAGCTGCGGTGTACGGACTCACGCTTCCCGCCATGGACGAAGTGGAATCGGCGCTACGCCGCGAATGGTCATCACAGCTGGTTGAGACCTACGGCACGCTCGCGGGCGACGATCTGGACGCGCGTCTGCGCCGCGCCGAAAGTTGGCTGGATGGACATCCCAACGATCCAAGCCTGTTGCTTGCCCTGGGCCGCATGTGCGTTCGCCTGAAGATATGGACCAAAGCGCGTCAGTACCTCGAGCGGTCGTTGGCGCTCGCGCCTGGCGCCAACGCGTGGGAAGCACTCGGCGATACGTATACAGGCATCGGCGATGCCGCCCTGGCGCAACGCTGCTATCGCAACGCCATCGCCATGGCTCGTGGCGATAATGCCGAACCGTTGCCCGTTGCTGATGTGGTGGGTGGGCGTCTGGACACGCGCCCCATCGCTATCGAAGAGCGCGATGTACATGGCGTGCCGCGCTTGCGCGAATAGCGCGAGTCATTGCCACGCGAATCTCGTCATTGTCCGATGAGCGTGCGACAAGGCTCGTATTTCAGCGTGGTCCGATATATCGCCGTTGCGCTTCTCCCTAAATTCCACACGTTGCTTGTCACCCTCATGGCCGGCAGCTACATGTGGAGCATTACGAACAGGGAAGTTTCTTTCGTTCGTAGCGCGCTAAGATCCTTGAGCGAGTTTGCAATGCCAGTGTCATTCCATCCCCGGTAGCACACGTTGCCGGGGATTTTTATGCGCGACGGTGTGGCAGCGTGTCGTCAGCCGCCTGGCAGAAATCGATAACCCACGCCGGGCTCGGTTTTCAGCCATCGCGGTGTCGTGGGGTCATCGCCGAGTTTTTGTCGAAGCTTGCCGAGCACGATGCGCAGGTAGTGGGTGTCCTGCACGTGCGTGCCGCCCCATATTTCGCGCAGCAATTGTTGTTGACTGACCACGCGGCCGGCATGGCGCACGAGCATCGCGAGCACCGCGTATTCCTTGCGCGTCAGTGCGAGCGGCGCACCATCGAGCATCACTTCGCGCAATCCCAGGTCGATATGCAGATGTCCATCATCGTAACGCGGCGGTGCCTCGGCATTGCCAACACGATTGCGCATCAACGCGCGCAGTCGCGCCATCAGCTCCTGAATGCCGAACGGCTTGGTCATGTAATCGTTGGCGCCCGCGTCCAGCGCCTTCACCTTTTCCTGTTCCGTGTCGCGCACGGAAAGCATCAACACGGGTACTTGCGTCCACTGACGCAGTTCGGCCAATACATCGTGCCCTTCGCGATCGGGCAGGCCGATATCCAGAATAACCACATCCGGATCGCGCGTTGCTGCCAGAGCCAGACCTTCGGCAGCATTGGCGGCAAGCAGCACGTCATAGCCCTCGGCACGCAAACCGATATCGAGAAATTTGCGGATCTGCGTCTCGTCATCGATGACCAAGGCGCACGGATTGGCAGCAGTCATGGGGTCGGCGGTGTGGGCAATGGCAGGCTGATGCGAATGGTGGTCCCAACGCCCTCACCAGGCAAGGCTTCCACGCTGCCGCCGTGTGCGCCGATCATGCCGCGGCAGATTGCCAGGCCAAGGCCGGTGCCTTGTGGCGCGCGGTCGCCGCGGGCGACGGAATAGAACATGTCGAAGATGCGCGCGCGTTCTTCTTCCGGAATGCCGGGGCCGCGATCGACGACGTCGATAAACAAACGGTCGCCTGCGACACGCACCAGCACACGCACGGCTTCGCCCGGCGGCGAGAAACGCGCGGCGTTCTCCAGAATGTTGAACAGCGCCTGCTCGATCAATGCCGGGTGCACAAACAGCAGCACGGTTTCGTTCGGCAGGATGCAATCGACACGCAATTCCGGAAACAGCTTGCGCAAACGGGTCACTGCAGAGGCAACGATCTCCTCGGCATCGGTCCAGTCGCGATTGAGCTTGAGCGTGCCATGGCCTAGGCGTGTCATGTCGAGCAGATTCTGGATATAACGATCCAGACGTTGACCTTCGCCCAGAATCGCGTCGAGCAACTCCTGCCGTTCGCCGGCGGGCAACTGTTCGCCATAACTGGAGAGCGTGCCAGCTGAGCCGATCATCGACGCTAGTGGCGAGCGCAGATCGTGCGATACGGACGAGAGCAGCGCATTGCGCAAACGCTCCGTTTCGCCTTGCACGCGTGCACCTTCCAGCTCCGACGCAAGACGCGCGCGTTCGAGCGCCTGACCGATGTCTTGCACCATCGCCAGCGCCAGACTGCGGCGTTCGATATCCGGTGCACCGCCATTTTCAAAGCGCAGCGCCACGACACCCAGGCGACGATCTTCGCTGCCGAGCGGCAGCATCCAGCAGCGCGCCGCGTTGAGCGTGTCCGTGAAGCGGCCCGCCGGTTCGGCGTGTTGTTCGCACCATTCTGCTGCAGCGAGATCCTGCGCAGTCAGTTTCAATTCGGGATTGCTGTGCGCGGCAATTTGCAAATGATGTTCGACGTCGCGCGCCAGAATCGCTGCGTCACAGCGCAAGCCGTGCGCCAGCGCAGCAGCACCCACGTCGCGCGCGCCATCCGCATCGGCACTGGCGGTCAAGCGTTGGCCCAGCGTTAGCAATGCGTGCGACTGATCGTGCGCGGCGCGCAACGATTCCACCTGGCTTGCCAGGCGCGTTGCAAGCCGGCTGCAAATCAGCGCGACCGCCAGGAATAGCGTTACTGCCAGCACATCATCGGAGTTGGAGATGGCCAGCGTGTAGCGCGGCGGCGCAAAGAAAAAGTTGTAGCCGAGGAAACACAGGATCGCGGTATACACCGCCACAGCCATGCGTGTGCGAACCGCAACGGTCATCACGGCGGTGAGGAAAATCAGCGCAAGATTGGCGACGGATAGATAGCGGTCGGCGATAAACGCCAGTCCGATGGCAATCGCTGTCACTACGGTCGCAAAAACGTATTCGTCGCGCCGTCCTCTCGCCGGCATCAAGCGTAATCGCCTGCGCGCCTGCGCGCGCTCTGTCGGTGTGGCGACGATAGTCAACTCAAGATGCGCGCCGCGACGCAGCAGCTGCTGCGTCAGCGAGCGTCCGACCATGCGCGCCAGCAGGCGCTCGCGCGTGCGGCCGAGAATGATTTGGCCGACGCCTTCGCGGTCGGCGTGCAAGAGCAGTTCGTCGGCAATCGCATGTCCGCGCAATACGGTTGCGTCGCCGCCAAGACGGCGCGCGAGGCGCATCGCGGTATCGACACGCTCCCGCCGCGTGCTGTCCAGCGTTGCCCCCGTATCGACGAAAACAACGCTCCACGGTGCACCGCGCCGCTCGGCGATACGTCGCGCAATGCGCACGAGATATTCGCTTTGCGCATGCCCGTCGATAGCCGCCATGACGCGCCTGCGCACCGGCATCGCACCGCCGCGCGCCAGCATGTGTTCGCGCAGATCGCTATCGACATGGCCAGCAACGGTATCTACTGCCAGCTCGCGTAATGCACCGAGATTGGTCGGCGAGAAGAAGGCATCGAGCGCCGCGGCAGCCGTTTCCGGCATGTAGACCTTGCCTTGGCGCAAACGTGCAATCAGTTCGCGCGGTGGAAGGTCGACCAGCACGATATCGCGCGCGCGATCGAGAAACGCATCCGGTACGGTTTCGCGCACCGTAATGCCAGTGATGCGCCGCACCTGATCGTTGAGACTTTCCAGATGCTGCACATTGAGTGCGGTGTAGACCTCGATACCTGCATCGAGCAATTCGGCGATGTCCTGCCACCGTCGTTCGTGTCGACTGCCGGGTACATTGCGGTGTGCGAGTTCGTCGACCAGCAGAATGTCTGGCTTGCGCGCGAGCGCGCCATCGACATCGAACTCGGTGAAATCGCGACCCTGATAGCTTAAAACCAGCCGCGGAAGAACTTCGAGGCCTTCGAGCAATGCCGCCGTTTCGACGCGGCCGTGCGTTTCTACGAGGCCGATTACCACATCCACGCCCTGACGCTTCAACTCGCGTGCAGCCGAAAGCATGGCGTAGGTCTTGCCTACGCCGGGTGCTGCTCCAAGGAAAATTTTCAGGCGGCGATGGCTATCTTCCTGTACGACATCGAGCAGGGCATCGGCGCGCGCTTCACGGGACGTTTCGGTCATGGGCAGTCGTTGAGTTACCGATGCCGGACATCATGCGCGCAATGGTTTGCGAATGCGACTGTCTTTCCTTCTGTCATCGCAGACGGTTGGAATCCAGTAGCGATGCAGCAGGAGCTTTTTAGAGATCACGTCAAAACACTGGACTCCGGCTTGCGCCGGAATCGTGGCAGAGGAAAGTCGCCTTCCTTGGCGTTGTGACATCGTCGGAAATGCCATCTCAATGTGCCTGCTGGCCATCCAGTGCGAGATTCAACTGCAGAACATTGACGCGCGGTTCGCCAAGCAAACCCAGCTGGCGACCCCGTGTGAACTGCGCCACCAGTGTCTGCACTTGCTGCTCGCTCAAGTGACGTATGCGCGCAACGCGTGCCACCTGATACTGCGCCGCCGCAGGGGTGATTTCGGGATCAAGACCGCTGCCCGATGCCGTGACCAGATCCGCCGGCACCGGCGCGGTATTGCCCGGATCGGCCTTACGCAGTGCATCGATGCGCTGCTGGACGGCATCGCGCAACGCAGTGTTGGTCGGGCCCAGATTCGAACCGTTCGACGCGGTGCCGTTATACGGCTGTGGCGTAGTGGCAGACGGACGACCCCAGAAATACTTGGGGTCGTCGAAGTTCTGCCCGATCAGTTCGGAACCGATCGGCTTGCCATCGCGTTCGATCAGGCTGCCGTTGGCCTGGTGCGGAAACAGCACCTGCGCCACGCCGGTGGCGACCATCGGGTAGATCAAGCCGGTGATGATGGTCATCACCACCAACATGGTTAGTGCATTGCGAATCAACCGGCTCATGCTTATCACCTCAATAGTGCAGGATCGCGTCGATCAAGGCGATCGTCTGCGAATACTTTTTGCCGTTGTTGTAAGCGGGGAAATCGTACGCGCGGTCGTAACGTATTTCCGGACGAATTTCCAGATCTGATGTCACCCAGTGCGTCAAGCCGAGAGTATGGCTGGAGTAGCGTGTGGCGAACCCGGTGCGCTGCCCCTGAGCGTCGTCGTAGAACTCGTTGCGGAACGAGATCATGTTGCTCGCGTTCAACTCGACGTTGAAATAGTTGACGATACCGTAGGCAGGATTGATGCCGATGGGAAAAGGCGGCGCATCGCCAAGGGCGTAACCTGGCACACCCTCTGGGGCACCCGGCTGGTCCTTGACGTAAATGTAGTAGGCCTCGGTGAGCATATGAATGTTTTTAGTAAACCGATGGCCCCAAGTGGTGACGAATTCTTGGAGGTTGTTGTAGGTCTGCTTGTCACCGTTGTAAGACTCGATGCAGGGGTAAAGCATGTCGTTATTGGAATTGGATACCCAGCGCACACAAGCCTGCAGGCTGGGGCGGCTGGTGCTATTCCACGGTGCCGAATCGTCACCGCCATGCACGCCTAACTGCAGCGTCCAATTGTTGTTGAGCTTGGTGGTGGTGATGATGCCGACGTTCGTATATGCGTCCACCGTGTATAGGATCGAGTGCGTCACCAGGTAATTTTCCGGTGAGAACTGCGCCTCAATATCCGGCAGCGACAGATAACGACCAGCCGTGATCTGCATGCCTTGAGCAACCCACGGGATATACAGGTCAACGTACCAGATCATCGGATCGTCGCCGTTGACCTTGCCCTGCAGGGGTTCATTCGCGGTGGGGTTGTTCAACAGCTGGTTGCTGAAGACACCCTTCATCGTGGTGTAGTGATAGTCGTATCCGTACAGGTTATCGAAATGGAAGCCCCAGTCGATATGGTCGGTCTGTACCGTGTCGGGCAGGCGCTCGATACGGAACAGGAACTGGTCTAGCTCCAGCTTGTTGGGAGTCGTGGCGTAAGACACGGGATAGTTGGTGAAGTTGGACGTGCTGAGATTGAAGGATGGATTGATCCAGCCGTACGTCTCGATGCGATTGCGCTGCATCCACTGACCCAGCTTGGTACAGCCGAGCGCTTTTTCGAGCGGATAGTTATTGTTGGTGTCGGGCACGCCAATAGGTGTGTCGACACCGCCAAGCTGCCATTCGGAGTTCGGAAAGGGCGCCGAATCGAATGGTGCATCCATCGCACGACGCGGCGGGGTTGGAGCATTCGGATCAGCGGGCTGCGCGTCTTCACGATAGGCGCTGATCAAGCGCGAGAAGAAACCGCGGCTGCAATCGCTACTTTCAGCCACGACCGGAGATGCCGGCATGTTGCTAACGGGCATGCTGCTGACGTTGGTCGATTGCGCCAACACCTGCTGCGACAGCGGCGCGGCAGCTAGCAGGATAGAGGTGACAAGAGCCTTCTTGACGTACATAACTTCCTCTCAAACGAGTCATTACTGGGCCGGCGTCGCCCAGTAGCGACACCGAATTTTTTGTCAGATGCCGGCGTAACCGCCAAGCACGTATTCGTCTTCTGCCGTCGTCGGCGCTTCGGAAGCTGTCGCGGTGCCTCCCCTGGGCTGGCCGCGTACCGGAAGTTCTATCACTACATCGCAGTCGGAATCATTTGACGTGACACGTAATTCCATTTGCGGATGATCAGCATCGGGTAACGAGACGGACAGTTTCACGGTTTGCATAACAACGCCTCCTCAGGCGAGTCCAAACAGGACCAACAGCATGTCGATTAACTTGATACCGATGAACGGCACTACGATGCCGCCCAGGCCGTAGACCAAAAGATTGCGGCGCAGCAGCGCACCGGCGCCGAGTGCGCGGTACTTCACGCCCTTGAGCGCCAACGGAATCAGGAAAATGATGATCAGTGCGTTGAAGATCACCGCCGACAGAATGGCGCTCTGCGGTGTCGCCAGCTTCATCACGTTCAGCGTGTTCAACGCCGGATAGGTGGTGGCAAACGCCGCCGGGATGATCGCGAAGTATTTGGCCACGTCATTGGAGATCGAGAAGGTGGTCAGCGAGCCGCGCGTGATCAGCATCTGCTTACCGATTTCCACCACTTCGATGAGCTTGGTCGGATTGGAATCCAGATCCACCATGTTGCCGGCTTCTTTCGCCGCCTGCGTACCGGTGTTCATCGCAACTGCAACGTCGGCTTGTGCGAGTGCAGGGGCGTCGTTGGTGCCATCGCCGCACATGGCGACCAGGCGGCTTTGTGCCTGCATGGTGCGAATCAGCTTGAGCTTCGCTTCGGGTGTGGCTTCGGCAAGGAAATCGTCGACACCGGCCTCGGCAGCGATGGCTGCAGCGGTGAGAGGATTGTCACCTGTCACCATCACGGTCTTGATGCCCATGCGGCGCAGTTCCGCGAAGCGCTCTTTGATGCCGCCCTTCACGATGTCTTTCAGCTCGATCACACCCAGTGCGCGGTCGCCTTCGGTGACGATCAACGGCGTCGCGCCGCGGCGTGCGATGTCTTCGGCCATGCGCTTCACAGGCGCCGGAAGATGACTGTTGAGACTTTCGAGATAGCGTTCCACGGCATCCAGCGCGCCTTTGCGAATGCGGCGTTCGCCCATGTTCACGCCACTCATGCGCGTTTGCGCGGTGAACGGAACGAATTCGGCGTGCAGCGATTCCAGTTCGCGCTCGCGCAGGTTGAAGCGCTCCTTCGCCAGCACTACGACGCTGCGGCCTTCCGGCGTTTCATCGGCGAGCGATGCAAGCTGTGCCGTGTCGGCCAGGCTGCGCTCTTCAATGCCCGGCGCCGGGTGGAATGCAACGGCCTGACGGTTGCCAAGCGTGATCGTGCCGGTCTTGTCCAGCAGCAACACGTCGACGTCGCCGGCGGCTTCCACCGCACGACCGGATGTCGCGATGACATTGGCGCGGATCATGCGATCCATGCCCGCAATGCCGATGGCCGAGAGCAGTGCGCCAATCGTCGTGGGAATCAGGCAAACCAGCAGCGCAACCAGCACGGTCAACGTGATCGGATTGCCCTTGCCCGCCACTTGCACGCTGTAGATGGAGTAGGGCAGCAGCGTAGCGCAGGCCAGCAAGAAGATCAGCGTGAACTTCGCCAGCAAAATGGTCAGCGCGATTTCGTTCGGCGTCTTGCGACGCGACGCGCCTTCCACCATCGCAATCATGCGATCGAGAAAGCTTTCGCCCGGGTTCTTGGTGATCTTCACCACCAGCCAGTCCGATAGGACGCGCGTACCGCCGGTCACCGCGCTGCGATCGCCACCTGCTTCGCGGATCACCGGTGCGGATTCGCCGGTGATCGCGCTTTCATCGACGCTCGCTGCACCGACGACCACTTCACCGTCGCCGGGAATTTGCTCGCCCGCTTCCACCAGCACGTAGTGGCCGGTCCGCAATTCGCTCGATGGCGTGAACACGATGGCGGCATCGCGCTTGGGTTCGGCCAACTTCTTGGCAACGACGTCCTTGCGCGAGCTGCGCAGCGCGGCGGCTTGCGCCTTGCCGCGACCTTCGGCCAATGCTTCGGCGAAGTTGGCGAACAACAGCGTGAACCACAACCAGATGCTTACCCAGAAGATGAACGCGGTCGGCGCCTCACCGTGACCGGCAAGCGCCTGCACCCACAGCAACGTAGTGAGAACGCTACAGACGAACACCACAAACATGACCGGATTGCGGAATTGCAGCCGCGGTGAAAGTTTGCGGAACGCATCCGCAACGGCTCTCCAGATCAGCGCGCGATCGAAGCTGCTAACGGCGTGTGTATTCGAAGTCATGGAATCAGAATTCCTATTCAATCAGCCCGAACGGATCAGTGCGCCGACATCAAATATTCGGCGATGGGACCGAGCGCGAGCGCAGGCAAAAAGGTGAGTGCGCCGACGATGATCACCACACTGGCCAGCAGCGTGACAAAGAGCGGCGTATGCGTAGGCAACGTGCCGGCGGATTCGGGTACATGTTTCTTGGCAGCTACGGAGCCTGCCAGCGCGAGCATGGCGATGGCCAGCGTGTAGCGTGCGAAGAACATGCACACGCTAAGCATGACGTTCCAGAAGGGAATGTTCGCGGAGAGTCCGCCGAACGAGCTGCCGTTGTTGTTGGTCGCCGACGTCACCGTGTAGAGGATTTCACTGAAGCCATGCGCCCCCGGATTGCCTACGGTGGCGGTTGCGGTGGGCGTCATCACGGCGATAGCGGTGCAGATCACGACGAGCGCGCAGGGAATCAGCACGGCAAGGCTCGCCATCTTCATCTCGTACGCTTCGATCTTCTTGCCCAGGTATTCCGGCGTGCGGCCGACCATCAGGCCCGCGATAAACACCGCGACCACCGCAAAGGCGAGCATGCCGTAAAGGCCGGAACCCACTCCGCCGAAGATCACTTCGCCCAACTGCATCAGCCACATCGGAACCAGGCCGCCGAGCGGAGTGAGCGAGTCGTGCATGTTGTTCACCGCACCGCAGGAAGCGGCCGTGGTGATTGCCGTAAACAGACTGCTCGCGGCGACACCGAAACGCGTTTCTTTGCCTTCCATATTGCCGCCGGACTGCAACGCAGAGGCGTGCTGATCGATCGACAGCGAATGCAGAATTGGATTGCCAGACTGCTCTGCTGCCGTCACGCCAATGACCAGCGGAATGAAGATCACCAGCATCGTGGCAAGAATCGCCCAGCCTTGACGCCGGTCGCCGACCATCTGGCCGAAGGTGATGCACAGACCGCCCGGGATCAGGAAGATCGCCAGCATTTCCAGGAAATTGGAGAAAGGCGTGGGGTTTTCGTACGGATGCGCGGAGTTGGCACCGAAGAAACCGCCACCGTTGGTGCCCAGCATCTTGATCGCAATCTGCGAGGCAGCCGGACCCATCGGAAGGGTCTGCGTGGTGGTCTGAGCAGGTTTTGTTTCCGGATTGCCAGAGGCATCTTTGACCGGATTGCCAGCCGCGTCAGTGACCGGTTGGGTGTACGAGCTGGTCTGCACCACTGGCACGTCCACATACGGCTTCAAGTTCTGGATCACGCCCTGCGAGACAAGCAGCATCGCCAGCAGGAACGAGAACGGCATCAGCACATACAGTGTGGTGCGCGTCAGATCGACCCAGAAGTTACCGATGCCCTTCGTCGTCTTGCGCGCAAAACCGCGCACCACGGCGATCAGCACAGCGATGCCCGTCGCTGCAGACAAGAAGTTCTGCACCGCCAGCGCGGCCATCTGCGTGAGATAGCTCATCGCCGATTCGCCGGAATAAGCCTGCCAGTTGGTGTTGGTGATGAAGCTGATGGCCGTGTTGATCGACAGATCCGGCGACAGTGCCGGGAAATGCTGCGGATTCAACGGCAGCCACTGCTGCGTGCGCTGGAAAACGTAGACGGCAACCATGCCGCACACATTGAAGACGAGCATGGCGATGGCGTACTGCTTCCAACCCATGTCTTCATCGGCTTTGACGCCGCAGATGCGATAGATGAAACGCTCCACGCCGCCGCCCAGGCGGGTGACGCGATTGGGTTGATCGGCAAACACATGGGTCATGTATATGCCCATCGGTTTGACGAGCAGCAGCAGGACAACCAGATACACGCCGAATTGGATGAAATCGTTGGCAGTCATTCGAACCACTCCGGTTTC
>NZ_DATHMR010000208.1:0-9089 GCF_035486915.1 Dyella sp.
CATGTCGCGTGCAAAGAGTCATCGTGCAAGAAGTCATGTCGCGGACAAGGACTGGCGCATTCAAGGGTTGATGTCTGAGTCCTACGACTGCAAACAAAAATCCCAGCGCAGGCCCGGGATTTTGTAACTACTTGATGTAGCAGGCGGAGATGGCGGGATCGCTCGGTCCGTCCATGGCCACACCCCTGCGTGCTTCGCACTTCGGGGCCGGTCTGTGGCTGTCCCGACTCGCTTCAGGCGAATCGGTCGAACCCACGGGTTCTCATCTCGCAGTTTGTCAGAAACGAAAAAGCGCCCATGGAGGGCGCCTTTTCGTTTCTGGCGGAGAGGGTGGGATTCGAACCCACGGTACGCTTACACGTACGCCTGATTTCGAGTCAGGTACATTCGACCACTCTGCCACCTCTCCGAAAGGGTGCGTGTGGTCCACGCGAGCCGGACATGATACGTGCTGGATGGAATCATGACAACAGGCTGCGGGGCCGTTTTTAGGGCTATTGCGGGACCGGAGTGACGCTGTCGAGGGGCGCGCCGAAGCGTTTCTCTCGCGGCAAATAGTGGTTGTCCGGGTCCAGCGACAATGCGACGTAGCGCGAGCGCCCGACGATTTCGTTGCGGGGGAAAAAGCCCAGATAGCGTGAGTCCATGCTGTTGTCGCGGTTGTCGCCCATCAGCAGGTATTGCCCCGTAGGCACCGCGACGGGGCCGAAGTCGCGCATTTCGCCGGGGTGGTAGAGCGAGAGTCGGACCAGGTGCTGCATGTTGCCTGTGCGTTCGACTTCGTAACGCGCGGGATCGTCGATGTCATCGTGAATACCTTGCACGATGGTTGACGAATACGTGGCGGCAATGCCGTTGACGTAAAGAACGTTTCCGCGCAGCGCAATCTCATCGCCAGGAATACCAATCACGCGTTTCACGAGACGTTCGTTGGCGACGTGTGAGTCGAGCACGACGATATCGCCACGTTGGGGATCGGCGATGTGCCAAAGCGAAATGTGCGTGAGCGGAACGCGAATATCGTAGGCCGCTTTGTCGACGAAGATGCGATCGCCGATCTGGATGGTCGGCTGCATCGATCCGGTGGGTACAACACTCCAATCGGCAAAGGCGCTGCGGAACATCACCAGGCCGACCATCAAGACGATGAATCCTTTGTTTCTGTAAAGGAGTTGCATCAAACCGCGCATAACGTCGTCCGCCTTGGCCGGTCGTAGAGTGAATGATTCCCTGAACAAGATGATGGACACCACGAAGTCCAGAGAGTTTCTAGCCCTGAAGTCATGCAAAAGAAACGGGGCGGTGTTGTCACCGCCCCGTCATCGTTAACACGTCGTGTGGCTTAGCCGGCTTTTTTCTTCTTCGCCAAACGCAGCCACGTATCGACCACTGTATCCGGATTCAGCGACACCGATTCGATGCCCTGGTCCATCAGCCATTCGGCCAGATCCGGATGATCCGACGGACCCTGGCCGCAGATGCCCACGTATTTGCCGCGTTTGCGCGCGGTCTGGATGGCCATCGACAGCAGCTTCTTCACGGCCGGATCGCGTTCATCGAACAGGTGGGCAACGATGCTCGAATCGCGGTCCAGACCTAGCGTGAGCTGTGTCAGGTCGTTGGAGCCGATGGAGAAGCCATCGAAGATGTCGAGGAATTCGTCGGCCAGCAACGCATTCGACGGCAGCTCGCACATCATGATGATCTTCAGATCGTGCTCGCCCTGCTTGAGGCCATTCTTGCCAAGCACCTCAATTACCTTGCGGCCTTCGCCGAGGGTGCGTACGAAAGGAATCATCACCCACACATTGGTGAGTCCCATCACTTCGCGCACACGCTTGACTGCTTTGCATTCCAGCCCGAACGATTCGGCAAAGCCTGCATCGACGTAACGGCTTGCGCCGCGATAGCCGATCATCGGGTTTTCTTCATGCGGCTCGTAACGCGAACCGCCGAGCAGGTTCGCGTATTCGTTGGACTTGAAGTCCGACAAGCGCACGATCACCGGCTTCGGATATACCGACGCCGCGATAGTGGCGATGCCTTCGGCAAGACGATCGACGTAGAAACTCACCGGATCGGCATAGCCGGCGATGCGCTGATCGATCTTCGCCTTGGTTTCAGCGTCCTGCAGCTTGTATTCGAGCAGAGCCTTCGGATGTACGCCGATGTGGCTGGCGATGATCATCTCCAGACGCGCCAGACCAATGCCCGCGTTCGGCAGCATGCCGAAGTCGAAAGCGCGTTCCGGGTTCGCGACGTTCATCATGATTTTCAGCGGCGCTTCGGGCATGTCGCCCAGATCGGCCGTCACGCGATCGAACTTCAACAGTCCTTCGTAAATCGTGCCGGTGTCGCCTTCGGCGCATGACACGGTCACTTCGTGGCCGTCGGGAATCGTATCGAGTGCATTGCCGGTGCCAACCACCGCTGGAACGCCCAACTCGCGGGCGATGATTGCCGCATGGCAAGTGCGACCACCGCGATTCGTCACGATGGCGGACGCACGCTTCATCACTGGTTCCCAATCGGGATCGGTCATGTCGGCGATCAGCACATCGCCCGCCTGCACCTTGTTCATGTCGGCCAGCGAGCGAATCACGCGCGCTTTGCCGCTACCGATCTTCTGGCCAATCGCGCGGCCTTCGGCGAGCACTTTGCTTTTCTCGTTGAGATGGAAGCGTTCCAGCTGCGTGGCGTGTGCACGCGATTTCACCGTTTCCGGACGCGCCTGCACGATGTAGAGCTTGCCGGTGTTGCCGTCCTTCGCCCATTCGATATCCATCGGGCGCTGGTAGTGCTTCTCGATCACCAGCGCCTGCTTGGACAGTTCCTGCACTTCGTCATCGGTGAGGCAGAAACGGTTGCGATCGGCGGCCGGCGTTTCTTCGATGCGCACGCGCTCGCCCGGCTTGTTTGAATACACCATGCGTTGCTGCTTGGCGCCGAGGCTGCGACGAAGCACGGCCGGTTTGCCTTCTTTCAGCGTGGGTTTGAAGACGTAGAACTCATCCGGATTCACTGCACCCTGGACGACCATTTCGCCGAGGCCATAAGAGCCGGTCACAAACACCACATCGCGAAAGCCCGATTCGGTGTCGAGCGTGAACAGCACGCCCGATGCGCCAACATCCGAGCGAACCATCAATTGCACGCCCGCGGAAAGGAACACGTCTTCGTGCTTGAAGCCGTGATGCACGCGGTAGGCGATCGCGCGATCGTTGTAGAGCGAAGCGAAGACTTCCTTCACCTTGTGCAGCACGTCCTCGATGCCGACCACGTTGAGAAAAGTTTCCTGCTGACCGGCGAAGGACGCGTCGGGCAGGTCTTCGGCTGTTGCGGACGAGCGCACTGCCACGGCGATGTCGTTGCTGCCGGCGTCTTTGCAGAGCTTGACGTAGGCCTCGCGTATCGCATTTTCCAGATCGGCGGGCAGGGCGGTGTCGACGATCCAGCCGCGGATTTCCTTGCCCCCGGCGACCAGTGCGTCCACATCGTCGACATCGAGTGTGGCGAGGCGCTCGACGATGCGCTTGGCCAGACCACTTTTTTCCAGGTATTCCTGGAAAGCATCGGCCGTGGTGGCGAAACCGCCGGGCACCGAGACCCCCAGCTGGGACAAGTTGCCGATCATCTCGCCAAGCGACGCATTCTTACCGCCGACCTTTCCAAGGTCCGTCATGCGCAGTTGGTCGAGCCAAAGCACCAGATCGTTCAAGGGTGTCTCCTCAAGAGCTCTTTAGGGTGTGACTGGAGGCGGCGCAGGGGAAATCAGGCCGCACAAGAACTGGTATTGTCCGCTGCCGATGGTGCGTGGCACAAGAAGACCATTGGCGTTTTGCGCCGCGCCAACTGCATACCAGTCAGGTGTTGGTCAAGCAAAGACAGGCTTGCAAGCTTGCGATATGGTGCAAGGCAGGAACCTCAAGGCTTACGGACCCACGCATGCAGCGCTCGGTTTTTTTCATCTCCGATTCCACTGGTATTACGGCCGAGACGATCGGAAACAGCATTCTTGCCCAGTTTGAAGGGGTGCAATTCGAAAAACACCGATTGCCCTTCATCGATGATGCCCACAAAGCCGAGGCCGCTGCGCTGCGTATCAAGACACGTTATGCGCAAAGTGGGGAGCGGCCGATCGTCGTCAACACGATGGCCGATCCGCAGCTGTGCGAAATCGTGGCCACCAGTGGCGCGCTGATGCTGGACGTATTCGCGCCCTTTATCGGCCCGCTGGAAGACGAGCTGCGCACACGGCATTCGGGCGCCGTGAACCGCTCGCACGGCCTGGTGGACTTCGCCAAATACGAGGCGCGCATCAACGCGACCAATTACGCGCTGAGCCATGATGATGGCATCGACGTGGATTACTCCCAGGCCGATCTGATCCTGGTTGGCGTCTCCCGCTCCGGAAAAACGCCCACTTGTCTCTATATGGCCTTGCATTATGGGGTTAGCGCCGCCAATTACCCGCTTACCGACGATGATCTGGAAAAGCTCGAGCTCCCTCCGAAGCTGCGGGCCCACAAAAGCCGCCTGTTCGGATTGACGATCGAGCCAAACCGCCTCGCGCAGATTCGCGAACAACGCCGCCCGGGTAGCCGTTACGCTACGTTAAAGCAGTGCCGGTGGGAGCTGGAGCAAGCCGACCGGTTGTTGCGGCAAGCTGGTATTCCGTCCCTCAACACGACACACGTGTCGATTGAGGAAATTGCGAGCAAGATCTTCGATCAGTTCGGTATCGAAAAAACCATGTTCTAAGTGCTGGAGTAACCCTACCGCCCATGAGTGCCGTGCTCGACCGCCGTGCTGCCCTGTTGCCAGGACGCTTCGAATTCCTGATGGGGCTTTATGCCGAGAACTACCATCGGCTGACGCGCCTGTTTGCGCCTCAGAAGTTGGCCGTCGGCGATTACGTGTCGGATGTCGACGACGGTTTGCCGGTGCATTTGGTGGTTCAGGAATGTCATCCGTACACGCTGGAGCTGGAGCTCACCTACGGATTTGTCGATACACAGACCGGTCTACGCTCGCCGTCGGCGCAGTTGCGCGTCTATAACGATGCGCATGTCGCGGAGGCGTTGCATTGCCATCCGGGGCGTCATCTTTGGCAAGTGCTAGGGCCGTTCCCGCCTGCTCATACGGTGTTTCAGCATCGATTGCAGATGAACGGCTTTCTCGCTCGCTGGCTGGAATACTTGGCCGAGCAGGGCCATTCGGCCGGCACGCTGACGCCAGCGATTAAGTAATCACAATCGAACTAGCGTTTCGCGGGCAACAAAAAAGCCCGCGCGATGGCGAGCCTTTTGGGACAACATGTCTGGTTGTGCATATTTGATAACAAATGGCGGAGCGGACGGGACTCGAACCCGCGACCTCCGGCGTGACAGGCCAGCATTCTAACCGACTGAACTACCGCTCCGCGTTGTACAACCATCCAACATCTTCAACATACTAAGTCCATTTCCAACTTGTGAAAGTTGGCGTCCCCACGGGGATTCGAACCCCGGTCGCCACCGTGAAAGGGTGATGTCCTAGGCCTCTAGACGATGGGGACGTGTATGTTGGTGGAGCCAGGCGGGATCGAACCGCCGACCTCCTGCATGCCATGCAGGCGCTCTCCCAGCTGAGCTATGGCCCCCTGCTGGAAGCCCGAAAGAATAGGATGGGTTCACATTTCCGTCAAGCGTTTTTTTGGACAAAACGCGCTCCAGGATGAACAAGATTTCGAGTGACGCAACGACCGAGCGATGGCAACGCTTCGGTTTAAGCTGTGACTGAATCTTGGTCGCGAGGAAACGCATGCACGACATCGGTTTTGTTCGCGACCTTGCGTTTGTGATGCTGGTAGCCGGCACCACGACGGTGATTTTTCAGCGTCTGCGATTGCCGGTATTGCCGGGATACATTCTCGCCGGCGTGCTGATCGGCCCGCACACACCCGGCGTACTTGTTGCTGATCCGCGCACGATTGGCGATATCTCCAATCTCGGCGTGGTGTTGCTGATGTTCACGTTGGGCCTGGAGTTCAGCGTGCGCAAGTTGCGGCAAGTCGGCGGTGCATTGTTGCTTGTCACCGTCGTTGAAGTCGGTTTCATGCTGTGGATCGGTTACGAGCTTGGGCAACTGTTCGGCTGGAGTAATCGAAGCGCCTTGTTTCTCGGTGCGATCATGGCGCTGTCCTCGACCATGGTGGCTACACGAACGCTGACCGAAAACGGTCTTCGTCAATGGCCGTTTGCGCGCCTGGTGGTTGGCATGCTGGTGGCCGAAGACATGCTGACGATCGTGCTACTCACCTTGCTCACCGCGGTGGCGATTCGCGGCACGGTGCAAACGGGAACGGCGTTTAGCCTTATCGGGCATCTGGGTTTGTTCGTCGTTGCCGGCATGATCGTTGGCCTTTTGCTGTTGCCGCGACTGGTCGATTACGTTGCACATTTCGATCGCGATGAAACCTTGCTCGTAAGCGTGCTGGGCATCTGTTTTGGCGCAAGCCTGCTCGCCGATCGGCTGGGTTTCAGCGTCGCTTTGGGGGCTTTTCTCGCCGGTGCTGTGGTGGCCGAGGCACGCAGCGCACCGCGAGTCGTCCATCTGGTCGAGCCGTTGCGCGATATGTTTGCCGCACTGTTTTTCGTGGCTATCGGGCTGAAAATCGATCCCGGTCAATTGAGCCATTACGCGCTGCCGGCGATATTCGTGGCACTGGCCGTCATGATCGGCAAGAGCGTGGTATGCAGCGTCGGTATGTTCTTCATTGGCCACGATGCGCGAACATCGTTGCGCACCGGTCTTTGCATGGCGCAGATCGGAGAGTTCTCGTTTGTGATCGCCACGCTTGGGCTTTCGCTCAATGCGGTGGATGACTTCATCTATCCGATTGCCGTGGCGGCTGCGTTGATCTGCATGATTGTCTCGCCGTATCTGCTGCGTTCGACGGATGCGATTGCAGGCGTAGGGCGGCGCGTTTTGCCAACATCTTTCCGGCTGTTGATGATCAGCTACAGCGGCTGGCTGGAAAATCTACGACCTGTTGACGAAAACGCCACCCTCGCTGCAATGTTCCGGCGATTGCTTTGGCATATTGCTGTGAACGTCGCGTTGGTCGTCACGCTATTCGTGATCGGCGCCTATGTGAATGCTCATCACGCGGATCGATTCACGCAATGGGGACTCGATCGCGATCTTCGTCATTCGGTGATCTGGGCATGCGCTTTATTTTTTTCATTGCCGTTGCTCATCGCGATCTATCGAAAAGCCGAAGCGCTTGGCATGCTGCTGGCTGAGCTCGGCATTCGGGAGCGTTTTGCGGGTTCCTATACCCAGGCGATTCGGCAGGTTCTTGCGAGGCTCATTCCCCTGGCGACGCTTTTGGCGCTGGCGGTGCTGGTTAGCGTGTTGGGGTCGGCGATTTTACCGCCACGTGGTGTAGCCCTTTTCCTGGTCGCCGTGACAGTGGTGCTCGCAGTGGTGCTCTGGCGCGGGTTGGTGAAAGTTCATGCGCGCCTGCAGGCTGCCTTACGCGAAACTCTCGAAAAACCGTCATCCGGCGGTCACGAATCAAACTGAATGAGAAGTTGAGCACAATCGCAGCAGTGAACCTTTATCGGGGCTGATGGTCTTTACCTGAACGTCGTTGCCAAGACCGGACATGACACCGCACAATGCGAGGCCAGCCTCCATTCGGGGGAGGTCCGACCGGCACGCCGGCATATCCAATACACGAGGGATTTCCAAATGAAGCATTTTCTGCGACCCACGCTGACTGCGGCCGCCCTGGCCGTTGCGCTGGGTATCACCGCTGGCGCGCAGGCCCAGACATCGAGCTCCGCCGCAGCCCCGGTTGCCAACAAAGCTCAAGCCAGCCAGATCCTTGGTTATCAGATGGTGGGCTCCATCCCTGGCGTCATCCGCCAGAATGTGGACCCGGCCGTTGTGGGCCAGGCTGTCACGGCCGCACTGAGCGGTCAGAAGCCCAACATCTCCGATGCGCAGGCGCAGGCCGTGTGGAAAGAGTTCATGACGGAAATGCAGGCCAAGGCCAAGGCTGAGTTCGATGCAGAATCGTCCAAGAACCAGGCTGCAGGCAGCGCGTTCCTCGCTAAGAACAAGTCGGTTTCGGGCGTGAAAGTGACGGCCTCGGGCCTGCAGTATCAGGTCCTCACGCCAGGTTCCGGTGCACGTCCGGGCCCGAACGATACGGTGAAGATCAACTACACCGGCACCTTCGTCGACGGTCGCGTGTTCGACAGCTCGCAGCAGAATGGCGGCCCGGTTTCGATTCCGTTGGCGCACGTCATTCCGGGCTTCCGCGAAGGTCTGCAGCTGATGCAGGTTGGCGGCCACTACAAGCTGTTCATTCCGCCGAATCTCGCTTATGGCTCTGAGCCGTCGCGCTTCCCGGAACCGAATGCAACGCTGATTTTCGACATCACGCTGATCAGCACCGGTCCGACACCTGCTGGCGCACAGGACGGTGCGGCCCCAGGTGGTGGTGCTCCGAGTGGCGGCGATGCAGGCGGTGGCCAGCAGTAATCGCCAGTACATCGCAAGCAGTACACGAGCAGGGCGCGAAGCGATTCGCGCCCTGTTTCTTTGTGCGTTGGGGCGCTTCAGCAGCTGACACTGAGGTTTCTTATAGGCCCTGTTAGAATTGGCGGCTTCGAACAAGGTTGTGATCCCATCCGATGAAAGTCACGATTTTTGGAACCGGTTATGTGGGCCTGGTTACTGGTGCCTGCCTTGCCGAGATGGGCAACCATGTCGTCTGCGTCGATATCGATGAGAGCAAAGTCGAGCGTTTGAAGCGCGGCGAAATTCCGATTTTCGAACCGGGGCTCGAACCCATCGTGCGGCGCAATTACGCCAATGGCCAGCTCGAATTCACCACCGAAGCTTCCGCGGCGGTTGCGCATGCGCAGATCATTTTCATCGCCGTCGGAACGCCGCCCGATGAGGATGGCAGTGCCGATCTGAAATACGTGCTTGGCGTTGCCAAGTCGATTGGATGCCATCTGGATCGCTACACCGTCATCGTCAACAAATCCACCGTGCCGGTCGGTACGGCAGATCGTGTGAATAAAGCCGTG
>NZ_DATHMR010000209.1:0-8821 GCF_035486915.1 Dyella sp.
ATTCACGCCGACGGCAAAACGTATGAGATTCCGCCGGCACGCGAACGTAAAATTGTCGATCCGACCGGTTGCGGCGATGCGTATCGCGCAGGCCTTATTTTCGGCATCATGAAAGGTCTGGACTGGCCGACCACCGGTCGCATGGCATCGCTGATGGGCGCGCTGAAAGTCGAGCATCCCGGTACGCAGAATCAGTCCTTCACGTACGACCAATTCGCGAAAGAATTTCAAGAACAGTTCGGTTACGCACTGGCATAACGAACCCTTGCATCAGAGCCAGAGAGAGCAGCATGTCTACGTTAGCCAACATCCTGATCGCGATCATCGCTCTGATGCATCTTTGGTTTCTGATTCTCGAAATGTTTTTGTGGGATAAATCGACCGGCCGACGCGCCTTCGGACTCACACCGGAATTTGCCACGCAATCGAAAGTGCTTGCTGCGAATCAGGGTCTGTACAACGGATTCCTCGCAGCGGGCGTGATCTGGGGATTGATCCTCGGCGGCACACCTGAAGGCATGCACGTAAAGATTTTTTTCCTTGCGTGCGTGCTTATTGCCGGTTTGTACGGCGGCTTCACGGCCACGCGCAAAGTGCTCTGGATTCAAGGATTGCCGGCCCTCATCGGCCTTGTACTGATTTTGCTGAGCTGACGCCTTTCACTGGCAACATTTGCAGTCATGACACATCACGACCGCGAAGCGGTAGGCAAGCGCTTCAATCCGGCGCTGATGCATCATGCGCGGGAAAAAAGCTGGGCCGCGTTGAACGCGATCTGCGAGCGCATGCATCCGGGCATCCGTGAAGACGAAGCCCTGGCCATGGCCGGCGAGGTGTTTCGCGATCTCGGCATGGAACGCCTGTGGCACCCGCCGTACATCCGTATCGGCCCCAACACCCTCAAAACGTATCGCGAACGCTCCATCCCGGACGTTCAGCTGGGCGAAAACGACATCTACTTCGTCGACCTGGGCCTGGTTTTCGAAGGCCACGAGGGCGACGTGGGCGACACCTTCGTAGTCGGCCAGGCCCCGGAATACGCCGCCTGCGCCCAGGCAGCCCGTGATTTGTACCGGGACGTCGCCGCCAAATGGCGAAATGAGGGCTTGAGCGGCCACAACCTGTATAATTACGCGGATGAGCGCGCCGAGGCGATGGGCTGGCGATTCAACCACGCCATCAAGGGCCATCGCATAAGCGATTTTCCGCACTCGGTTCACAAAGGCGGCGATCTGGGCGATTTGGAACACAGCCCTTCCAGCGACCTGTGGGTCCTGGAAATCCAGATTGCACACCCGACCGAACCCTTCGGCGCTTTCTACGAGGATCTGCTGACCGGTGCAGCCCCTGTGGGCGCCCGACAGCCCTCGGAAACGCCGGATACACATTGAAAACGTACGCTGCGGACAGAGCACGGAATGTCCGCTCCCTGTTCGCCCAACGACTTTTACTTACGGAACCAAGACTGTGGCTCGCCAAAAACCCTTAAGCCTCTACCGCAATATCGGCATCATCGCCCACATCGACGCCGGTAAGACAACCACCACCGAGCGCGTGCTGTATTACACCGGTAAGAAGCACCAGATCGTCGACGTGCACGACACGAAGGACGGCAAGGGCTCGACCACCACCGACTACCTCGAGCAGGAACGCAAGCGCGGCATCACCATTCAGTCCGCCGCGGTGTCCACCGAGTGGAAGGGTCATCAGATCAACGTGATCGACACCCCAGGGCACGTAGACTTCACCATCGAAGTGAACCGTAGCTTGCGCGTGCTCGACGGCGCCGTGGTGGTGTTCGACGGCGTGGCCGGTGTGGAACCGCAGACCGAAACCAACTGGCGCCTCGCCGACCAGTACAACGTGCCGCGCGTATGCTACGTCAACAAGATGGACCGCATCGGCGCGAACTTTAAGCATTGCGTGGACGGCATCAAGAACCGCCTCGGCGCCAACGCCCTGCTCTGCCAGGTGCCGCTGGGCAGCCACGACGAATTCATCGGCATGGTCGACCTCGTTGCTGGCCAGGGTTACATCTGGAAAGGCCACGACAAGGACAGCCCGTGGGACACCGTCCCGCTCGCCGAAATCGCCGGCAAGGTGAAGTTCGAATCCACCGCCGATAACGAATGGGTCGCCAATCTCGCCAAGCTGCGCGAAGAGACGATCGAAAAAGCGCTGGAAATGGACGACGAAGCGTTCGACAAGCTGCTCCACGCTGGCGACGTCGATACCTACATCGCCAGCGGCGACTTCAGCATGGAACTGCTGAAGAAGTGCATCCGCAAAGGTTGCGTGGAAGGCAAGCTGGTGCCGGTGTTCTGTGGCTCCTCCTACCGCAACAAGGGCGTACAGCAGCTGCTCGACGCCGTGGTCGACTACATGCCGTACCCGGGTGAGAACGGTGGCATCGCGATGGTGGACGAAGACGGCCACGTCATCGGCGAACAGGGCGTGGTGGACGACGCTCCGGCGCGCGCCCTCGCGTTCAAGGTGATCAACGACCAGTTCGGCACGCTCACCTTCTGCCGCATCTATTCGGGCGTGATCAAGAAGGGCGACACGCTGCAGAACGTCACGCGCGGCAAGAAAGAGCGTGTGGGCCGCATCGTGGAAGTGCAGGCCAATGCCACCAAGGACATCGAAGAAGTACGCGCTGGCGACATCTGCGCGTTCGTCTCGATGAAGGAAACCGAGACCGGCGACTCGCTCTCTGATCCGGCCCATCCGGCGTTGCTGGAACGCATGCGCTTCCCCGACCCGGTGATCAGCGTGGCCGTGGAACCGAAGAGCCGCAACGACATCGACAAGCTCTCCACCGCACTCTACAAGATGGTGAAGGCCGACCCGTCGCTGCGCATGGAAGTGGACCAGGAAACCGGACAGACCGTGCTCAAGGGCATGGGCGAACTGCATCTGGAAATCACCATCGACCGTATGCGCACCGAACTGGGCGTGGACGCGACCATGGGCAAGCCCAAGGTCAGCTTCCGCGAAGCGTTCGGCCAGACTGTCGAGCACACCTACACCCATAAGAAGCAGTCCGGTGGTTCGGGTCAGTTCGCCGAAGTGAAGATGATTTTCGAACCGGGCGAACCGGGTAGCGGTGTGGTGTTCTCCGACGAAATCGTCGGCGGTCGCGTGCCGCGCGAATACATCCCGGCGGTGGAACACGCCATCACGGTGGAATCGCGCCAGGGTCAGGTCGCCGGCTACGAAGTGCTGGATTTCAAGGCACGCCTGGTCGACGGCAAATACCATGACGTGGACTCCTCGGCACTCGCCTTCGAAATCGCCGGCCGCGCCTGCTTCCGCGAAGCGCAGCGCATGTCCAAGCCCAAACTGCTCGAGCCGGTGATGAAGCTCGAAGTGGTGACCGAAGCCGACTACCTCGGCGACGTGATCGGCGACATCAACCGCCGTCGCGGTTCGATCAGCGATCAGGGCCAGAAGGGCACCAACGCTTTCGTGCAGGGCTTCGTGCCGCTTGCCGAAATGTTCGGCTACATCAACTTCCTTCGCTCGGCCACCAGCGGCCGCGGCACCTTCACGATGGAATTCGACCATTACGAAGAAGTGCCGGCGAGCATGGTCGCGAAGTTGATGGAGAAGGAAGCGAAGTAACTCGCGCGCTCCATAGCCAACTGGAAGAACAAAAAACTCGGGGGTTCACTCTCCCGAGTTTTTTTACAACAAAGCGCAAGATCGAAAGAACCCGGAGAACATTAAAAGGGACTTTTATGCAGGCTACTCGATCGCAATGGTGGAATATCCTTGCAGGCGCAGTGTGTTTAACCGTGTGGCTACTCGCGCTGATTTACGCACACACCATGCATCCGCAAGTAGCGGATGAAGCGGTACATATACCGCAAATTCAAGACTTTTTAGCTGGCCACTTCACCGCGTCCGCTGGACTGGCGATGCTTCCGGGTTATCACTTGCTGGTAGCCGGCGTCATGAAAGTTCTGACTCTTCATTCCATTACGAGCATGAGAGTCATCAGCGCCGTCTTTGGTCTTGCATCAAGCGTCTTTTTTTTAGGTATTCGCAGAAGCCTGGGCGATGCATCTGCATTTATCTACAGCAGTCAGTTTTTCTTTTTCCCGCTTTTATTTCCTTACTATTTTCTCGTCTACACGGACATCCTATCGCTTGCCTTGATATTGGCGGCAATGCTTTTGGCGCTAAAACAACGGCATGTCATTGCGGCATTGATTCTTGTCGCCTCCATCGGGGTAAGACAGAACAACGTCATTTGGGCTGCATTCCTGCCTCTTTTTTTTCTTTGGCCCAGCATCGATAAACAGTCGTTTCAGCAAATAGCTCTGTCAAAAAGCACTTGGCGCACTCTTCTACCTTATGCTCTGCCAATAGGTGCCTTCTTTGGTTATTGGGCATGGCATGGCTCGATCTCCGCCTCCAGCAAGGTCGCTTACGAAAACCCCGAGCTGAGCTTTCACCCTGGCAATGTTTATTTTTTTCTGTTTCTCTTTCTCGTGCTTTTTCCATTTCAAGCCTGGACTGGCGCGAGAAAAGTATTTTCAACCGTTCGCACGAAGCCTTGGCTCGCATTTGTTCTCATCGGCGCGGCCGCAAGCATAAAATTGAGAGGAAGTCCCGATAACTATGCGTTTGCCGACTATTTTCTACGCAATGCGGTCATCGCGTTCGTGCACGGCGGCTGGGCGCGTTATGCCTTTGGAATACTGGTTGTATTAGGTTTCTGCAGTATCGCTTTCACACGATTTTTGTTGCCACAGAGCTGGCTGCTATATCCCGTTTGCGCCTTCTATCTATGCTCGTACTGGCTCATTGAAAATCGATACACCATGATCCCTTTCGCGCTCTGGATGGCGCTGCGACAGGTCGACAATGACGCCGCCGAGCGGTGGACTATGGCGGGCTGGTTCATCCTTTCCCAGGTTTTTGTTTGGGGCATCCTGAGTCATCGATTCATGCTCTAAGTGCCTCAACGAGGGGCTCGAGATGTTCGATCTCCGTAACCGCGGCACCTTCACGATGGAATTCGACCATTATGAAGAAGTGCCGGCGAGCATGGTCGCGAAGTAGATGGAGAAGGAAGCGAAGTAATTTTCGCTGATCGCTTCGAGGAAAAGCCCGGGCTCAGTCCCGGGCTTTTTGTTTTGGTCTGCTGTGCAAGTCGCCCGGCATCATCGATCTCGCTTCGCCCCTAACCCGACGTCATTCCAGCGAAAGCTGGAATCCAGTGCCTTTGATTCCAAATCACCACCTAAAAGTCGCTGGATACCAGCTTTCGCCGGAATGACGGAGAGGGGCCGCAGATCATCACATTCCAAGCTAAAATAGGCGGTTCGCGCCCATCTCGACGCCTCGATATGTCCACCCACCTCCAAGAAACCCACCGCCGCCGCACCTTCGCCATCGTCAGCCACCCTGACGCGGGCAAGACCACGCTGACTGAAAAGCTGCTGCTGTTCGGCGGTGCGATCCAGATGGCCGGCTCTGTAAAGGGCCGCAAGGCGGCGCGCCACGCCACCTCGGACTGGATGGCCCTGGAAAAGGAGCGTGGCATTTCGGTCACTTCGTCGGTGATGCAGTTCCCGTACGAAGGCAAGATCGTCAACCTGCTCGACACACCCGGCCACGCGGACTTCTCCGAAGACACCTACCGCGTGCTCACCGCCGTGGACTCGGCCTTGATGGTGATCGACTGCGCAAAAGGCGTGGAGGAACGCACGATCAAGCTGATGGAAGTGTGTCGCCTGCGCGACACGCCCATCATGACGTTCATCAACAAACTCGACCGCGAAGGCCGTTCGCCGATTGAATTGCTGGACGAAGTTGAGTCGGTGCTTGGCATCGCCTGCGCCCCGCTGACATGGCCCATCGGCATGGGCAAACGTCTGAAAGGCGTGTACCACATGCTGCTCGATGAAGTGCATGTGTTCGAAGCCGGAAAAAATTTCACGCGGCAGGATTCGACCATTTTCAAAGGCCTCGATGCGCCGGGCCTCGAAGAGGCCATCGGGTCCGAAGCACTCAAGGAAGTGCGCGAAGAACTGGAATTGGTGCAAGGTGCTTCGCATCCATTCGATATCGAACAATATCTCGCGGGCAAGCTGACACCCGTGTTCTTCGGCTCGGCCGTGAACAATTTCGGCGTGCAGCTGGTGCTGGACTTCTTCGTCGAACACGCGCCCTCGCCTCGCTCGCGCAGCACGCTCAGCCGCGAAGTCAAACCGGAAGAAGAAAAACTCACCGGCTTCGTTTTCAAAATTCAGGCGAACATGGATCCGGCGCACCGCGACCGCGTGGCGTTCATGCGTGTGTGTTCGGGTACGTACACCGCCGGCATGAAGATGATGCAGACGCGCACGAACAAGGAGGTGCGCATCGCCAACGCACTGACGTTCATGGCAAGCGATCGCGAAATTGTCGAAAGCGCTTATCCGGGCGATGTGATCGGCTTGCACAATCACGGCACGATCAGCATTGGCGATACCTTCACGGAAGGTGAAGCAATCAGCTTCACGGGCATCCCCAACTTCGCACCGGAACTTTTCCGCCGCGCCCGACTGCGCGATCCGCTGAAAATGAAGGCGTTGCAGAAAGGTCTGGCTCAGCTTTCCGAGGAAGGTGCGACGCAGTTCTTCCGCCCGCTGATGAGCAACGACTTAATCCTGGGCGCCGTCGGCGTGCTGCAGTTCGACGTGGTGGCGTATCGCCTCAAAGATGAATACGGTGTCGACGCCAGCTTCGAGCCAGTCAGCGTCATCACAGCCCGCTGGGTGCATTGTGACGACGAGAAAAAGCTTGAGGAATTCCGCGAGAAAAACATCATGAACCTCGGCATCGATGCCGCCGGGGAATTGGTCTACCTCGCCCCCACGCGTGTCAACCTTCAGCTGGCGCAGGAACGTTCGCCTGCAGTGCGCTTCTCGGCCACCCGCGAGCACGCGGCCTCGCTCGACGTCTAAGCCGCGCCCGCGGCAACACCACGGGCAACCGGCTACCACCCTCGCGATCATCTCGCTAATCTGGCCCTCAGGCCGCCCCGACCGCCGCCCCGATCTTTCCGGGCGACGGGGGCGCTCCACTGCCACCTGAGCGGGAATTCGCATGGCCAGTTCGAGCGTAACGACGACTCCAACTAGAAGGTATGGATGGCTGGCCAATCTGCCGATTCGCTACAAGATCGTTTTGGCGATCGGCCTTCTGCTCGCTCTGTTCTTGATCGACAGTCTCGTCAACGTCGCGTCGCAGAACAAACAATCCGAGACGCGGCACTGGGCCGATCATACCTATCAGGTACTTCTGCAAATCGAAAACCTGCAAGGCTCGGCGCTGTCCGGACAAATCGGTTTGCGTGGCTATCTGCTCACGCGCAACCCCACCGAATTGGCACGGATGAACGACAGTGCCAAAACGTTTCAGGACCAACTTGAACAACTTCGGCAACTGACCCGCGACAACCCGGTTCAACAGCTGCGCATCGATCGCATTCAGGCCCTCTCGCTGCAATTCAGCCGCGAATTGCAGCGAATGGTGCTGACACCCGAAGCGCAGATCAAGGACACCGATCCACAAGTTGTCATGCAGGACAAGGCAAAAATCCAGGCCGACTATCTCGCCCACCGCACCGTGCGCGTCGAAGACTACACGGCCGCGCTGGACGAGATGCGCGATACCGAACGCCAATTGCTCGCCGTACGCAGCGCGGATGTCGAACGCGTTTTGACGGAAACGCTCTACGCCAACATCGCCAGCGCAGCGATCGGGCTGCTGCTTGGACTGATGGTGATCTCCCTTACCTCGCGACTGGTGACACAACCCATTCGCCGCCTTTCCGATTTGATGACGCGCCTGGCTGCCCACGATCACGACATCACCATCCGCGGCATCGGCCGCAAGGACGAAGTCGGCGAAATCGCGCGTGCGCTGCAAGTCTTCAAGGACATGGTGATCGAATCGGAGCAGCAGACAGTGCTGAAAAGTCAGGCGTCGTCCATTTCCAGCAGCCTGCAGGTCGCCACCAACCATCGCGAATTCGCCGAGCGACTGACGTCGCAACTGGCCCCGCTGCTGAACGCCGGCGTCACGCTGTTTTATGGTTACGACGAATCCAGTCAACGTCTGGATCTGTTGGGCAGCTACGGCCTTCGATTGGTCAGTAGTCCGGAAGCTTACGTGCCGGGTGAAGGACTGGTGGGACAGTGTGCTTTATCGAGAAAGCCGGTTTTCCTGGATCTAATTCCCGATAACTATCTGCGCATTGATTCGGGCAGTGGCACCGCGCTTCCTCGCCACATCGCCATCTTTCCTTTGCTGATGCGCGATCGTTTAGTCGGTGTTCTCGAATTCGCAGGTTTCGCCAGCCCCTCACCGCTGCAACTGCAGCTGTTGGAATTGCTGCTGCCGATGGCAGCTCTAACACTGGAAATCCTTACTCGCGCCATCAACACGCAAGATCTGCTCGAACAGACGCGTGAGCAGGCCGACGAACTGCGCCTGTCCAGCGTCACCATGCGGCAACAGCAGGAAGCGCTTCGTGCCGCAAACGATACGCTGCAGACTAAAACCATCGAGCTCGAAGAACAATCGCAACGCTTGCTGGCTTCGGAAGAAGAACTGCGTGTGCAGGCCGACGAACTGCATGCTTCCAACGAAGAGCTGCGACTGAAGACCGACACGCTGCGCCATCAGAAACAGCAACTGGAAGCGCTGCAAGAAGAAACGGCGCAAAAGGCGGAAGAGCTGGCACGCGCCAGCCGCTACAAGAGCGAATTCCTTGCCAACATGTCGCACGAATTGCGCACGCCACTCAACAGCCTGCTGATCC
>NZ_DATHMR010000210.1:0-16458 GCF_035486915.1 Dyella sp.
CGCCCGAGCCAAGCGTTCCCACCGTGACGCTTCCACCTACTTCGTCCAGCACGACATCGCCAGAACCCACGCTGCCGATGCGCACGTCGGCGTGCACATTGCGCACCTTCAGATCGCCCGAACCAATGGAACCGGCGTGCAAACTACCGACGTCGTTGACTTCGACGTCGCCCGACTCGTTGGTCACGTTGACGGTCCCCGCGATATTGCGGATATGCAGATCGCCCGAACTGGTATCGGCATCCAGCTGGTTGAAGCCGCCGACATATGCATCGCCCGAATCGGCGGTCAGCGTGACCGGCATGCTCGAAGGTAACTGCATTTGCAGATCGACATACTCGTATGACGTCTCCACGCCGAAAATCTGGACGTTGAGTCCATGCGAGGAGCCAACATCGATAATGAGCTGATCGCCTTCGCGATGCTCGGTGACCTCCAGATTCTCCAGCGCCGATTGTGAGGAGGCGCACGCGCGCCCGGTGACATCCAGGGTGGAGGTGCTGCCGGTACCGGCAAGATGCAGGTCATGACTGTGCACTTCGATCTGCACGCCTCGTACGCCGGACAGATCGTCATGCAGATTTCGCGGTGCCGAGTAACGGCAGTCGTCCGCCATAGCGGCCAGCGGGATCGACATCAGAGCGAGAAGAGCGAGGGTGCGACGCATGCAGAATCTCCAGTCAATGTTCACAGGCTCAGATGCTTGCCAGCCCGAAAAGGTTGAATACCTGCCTGGTCTTGCCGGGCGACGATCGCCCCGAAACCCCTCCCCTGGCCAACGGGTCAGGCCTTGCGTTCTTCGGCCTTTGCCCGCTGCCAAAGCGCTTCCTGGGCAGCAAGGTCCGAAGCCGACAGCGGCTCCCCCTCGTCGGCCGCCAGCTGCTCCATGCGCCGGAAGCGCCGCTCGAACTTCGCATTGGCATGTTTGAGCGCCCGGGCAAAATCGACCCCGGCGTGCCGGGCCAGATTTACCGCTACGAACAGCACATCGCCTATCTCATCTTCCAGGCGAGCATGAGGAGCACCGGCGTCGAATTCAGCCTGCACTTCGGCCAGTTCTTCGTGAAGCTTGTCGATGACCGGCCGATGATCGGGCCAGTCGAACCCCACCGTGGCTGCGCGCTGCTGCAGCTTCAAGGCACGCTGCCATTCGGGCTGCCCGCGCGACACACCCGACAGCGCACTGTCGTCGTGCGCAGCACCCTTGGCGGCGCGCTCGCGTGCCTTGATCTCGTCCCAGGCGCGTTTCTGCTCATCCAGGTCGGCATAGGTGACGTCGCCAAAGACGTGCGGATGACGGCGGCGCATTTTGTCGCTGATCGTATGGGCAACGTCGTCGAAGTCGAACAGCCCCTGCTCTTTCGCCATCTGCGCATGGAACACGACCTGCAGGAGCAGATCGCCAAGTTCATCCTGCAGATCGTGCCAGTCGTGACGGTCGATCGCGTCGGCGACTTCGTAGGCTTCTTCCACGGTGTACGGCGCGATGGTGCTGAAATCCTGCTTCACGTCCCACGGGCAGCCGCGTTCCGGATCGCGCAGGCGCGCCATGATCGCCAGCAGATCGTCGAGGCTATACCGTGTTTCGGTGCTCATGCCAGACCGGCTTCGCGCATGCGGGCGGCCCAGTCGATACCGGCATCGCCGACGGCCAAAAATTCGGGATTGATCAGGGATTCGCCGCGGTTGTAATGCAGCCGTGTGCCGGTGAGATCGAGCACGGCACCGCCCGCTTCTTCGAGCACGCATTGCGCAGCGGCGGTATCCCATTCGCTGGTCGGGCCGCGACGCAGATAGACGTCTGCGGCACCTCGCGCAATCAGACAGAACTTCAGCGAGGAGCCCAATGGCTGCAGCAGATAATCCTCGCCGAGCAGACGACGCATGATCGCTTCGGCCGAACCGCCATGCGAACGGCTGCCAGCGGCAACCGGTGGATTGGCCAGATTGCGCGCGTAGATCCGTTCCCACTCGGCATCGGGTTGCACCTGCCACCATGCACCGCGTCCGCGTGCGGCTACGTACAAATCTTCGGTGGCCGGGGCGAGCACGACACCCATCACGGGTTCGCCGTTGTCGATCAACGCAATATTGACGGTGAACTCACCGTTGCGCTTGACGAATTCGCGTGTGCCATCGAGCGGGTCGACCAGCCAGTAACGCGACCACTGGCGACGTTCGTCCCACGGCGCCTGTCGCGCTTCTTCCGAGACAATGGGCAAAACCGGATCGAGCTGCGACAGACCCGCGACGATGACTTTCTGCGCTGCAAGATCGGCCGCTGTCAGCGGCGAGTGATCGTCTTTGACTTCGACATCGAAGTCCTGGCGATACACCGTCATGATCGCATCGCCGGCACTGCGTGCCAGCGCACCAATTTGCATCAGCAAGGGGTTCCCGGGCATGTCGCTCATGCGATTTTCAACCGGCCGGCAAGATATTCGCGCGCCATGAAAAGCGCGGCGATGGAACGGCCTTCGGTCACGTCATCGCGCGACACGAGCGTGTGCAGATCGGCGAGTTTCCACGGGATCACTTCCAGCTCTTCGGGCTCGTCACCGAGCAAGCGCTCCGGGTAGAGATCCTGTGCCAGCACGACGTGTGCCATGTGCGTCATGTAAGCGGGCGACAACGACAGGTTGTGCAGAATCTTGAGTTTTCGCGCGCCGTATCCGACTTCTTCCTTCAGTTCGCGATCCGCGCCCTGCTCGACCGTTTCATCGCGATCGAGGCGTCCTTTGGGCAAGCCCAATTCGTAACGCTCCACACCCACGCCGTATTCGCGTACCAGCAACACGGTTTCATCGTCGATCATCGGCACGATGATGACCGCGCCCAGGCCGCTGCCTTTCAGGCGTTCGTAGGTGCGATGTTCACCGTTGGAAAATTCCAGCTCCACCTTTTCTGCGTGGAGAAAGCTGCTGGAATCGGAATCGCGTTTGCTGTGGATGATGGGATAGCGTGGCATCGGGGGATTGTAACCCTTATAGGGCAAGCCGCTTGAGCGCCTGCGCGTGAATCGCCGGGGTGCCGGCGAGGACGCTGCGCGTTTCCAGCGTAGGCGGTTGGCCATCCATATCCGTAAACACTCCACCCGCTTCGCGCACGATCACAGCCAATGCGGCGATGTCGAGGATGTTCAGATCCGACTCGATCACCAGATCCAACGAACCGCGCGCCAGCAAGTGGTAATGGCAGAAATCGCCGTAACCGCGGATGCGATTGCTGTCGCGAATCATCGCGCCCAATGCTTGCCAACGTGCGTCGCCGGTCATCGTCTTCACGTTGCCGATGGATAGCGACGCTTGTGACATGTCCGCGGTCTGCGCTACGTGCACGCGTTCGCCGTCGAGCCACGCACCGCCACCCACGCTCGCCCACATGGTTTCGCCGTAAATCGGTGCGCTGGATACGCCCAGCACCAGTTCACCCTGATGCATCAATGCAATCTGCGTGGAAAAAAACGGAGTGCGGCGCACGAAACTTTTGGTGCCGTCCAGCGGATCGACCAGCCAGAGCAATCCGTCGCGATCGCCATCGAGACCGAACTCTTCGCCATAAATCGCCGCATCCGGCAGCGCGGCAGTGAGCACGGCGCGGATCGCCTTTTCCGCTTCGCGGTCGGCAATGGTTACGGGCGTGGCGTCGGATTTGATTTCCACCTCCACGCCGCGTTGCCAGTAATAACGAATCACCTCTGCCGCCGCTGCCGCCGCATTGCGTGCCGCCTGAAGTGCCACGTTCCATCGCTGCTCGTTCATTGCGTATCCGAGTTCATTGCGCCAAGCCGCCACGATAACCGAGTCGAACGGTGCCGTCCGCCTCGGGGCGGCCGAGGGTGTGCAGCCATTGCATCAGCAAGGGATCGTCCTTGCGTGGCTTCAAGCTCATTTGCAGACTCCAGCCAAGCGGGCTGAAGGATAAAAGGCCGCTCATATGCAGTGCGCCATCGCCATCGTCACTGAGCGTGGCCTGCAGCACGCCGTTGTCGCCCGTAATCTGCGCGGAGATGCCGCCCAGGGTAGCGACGCCCTGTGCCGTGTGGATGGCAGCATGAGTCCAGTGAGCGACCGCATCGGCCTGCATCGGCCAACCGCCCTGCAACTGTGCTCGCGCGATAGTCAGCTTGAGCTGCCCGTCCGGTTTAGCGTGCAGCCACGGTGTCACATCGAGCATCGCCGGGTCGAGCGACAGCGTGACATCGCGCCACTCATCCTGCGTGTTCGACAGTTGATGCATATGCCCCTGAAAGCTGAGCTGGGGCTGCCGAAGACTCAGATCCAGATCGATATCGCCCAGCAGGGCACGCCGGGACAGCAACCACTCGACCGTTCCCACTGGCTCACCGGTGGCCGTCGAGACCTGACCCGCCCGGCCCTGCCACACCGTGCCTGTGACCTGCTGCAACTGCAGCCCGTGCAGGCGCGATTGCAGAAACGGCATTACCCAGCTTGCCGGCAGCCACCAGACCATCGCAGCCAGCGCCACGACGAGTACGGCAATACCAGTGAGCACGATGCGCAAGCGCTTCATCGATATGATTTTCCGCAAGAAAATGCCGGAGCGCTTGAGCAGCACCGGCGACTACCCCGATCATAGCGGGATGACCCTTATCACAGACGCCAACGCCGACCTCGCCCGGCGCGACTTGCGCCACATCTGGCATCCCTGCACGCAAATGCACGACCACGAGCATGTGCCGATGGTGCCCATCGTTCGCGGAGAAGGCCCGTGGCTGATCGACGCCGACGGCAACCGCTACCTGGATGGCATCAGTTCGTGGTGGACGAACTTGTTCGGTCACGCGAATCCGCGTATCGCGGCCGCTCTCGCCGAACAAGCGCAGACGTTAGAGCACGTGATCTTCGCGGGCTTTACGCATCCACCGGCCATCGAACTGGCAGAGCAATTGGTAAAGCTCACGCCAGCCGGGCTGGAGAAAGTGTTTTTTGCGGACAACGGATCGGCCGCCGTTGAAGTGGCACTGAAAATGAGCTTCCACTATTGGCTCAATCAGGGGCACGGCGAGAAGACGCGTTTCATTGCGCTGACAGGCAGCTATCACGGCGAAACGCTTGGCGCACTGTCCGTGAGCGATGTAGCGCTTTATCGCAAGACCTACGCCCCATTGCTGTTGACGCCGATCCTTGCACCCTCGCCCGATGCCTATGAAGGCGAGCCAGGGGAGACACCCGAACAGACGGCAGCGCGACGTCTCCAAGCCATGCGTGCACTGCTTGAACAGCATGCGCACGAAACATGCGCTGTAATTGTCGAACCGCTCGTGCAATGCGCAGGTGGCATGCGCATGTACCACCCCAGCTATCTCACCGGGCTTCGCAAGCTCTGCGATCAGTACAACGTGCACTTCATCGCAGACGAAATTGCGGTCGGCTTTGGTCGCACGGGAACGATGTTCGCGTGCGAACAAGGCAATATCGCGCCGGATTTCATGTGCCTGTCGAAGGGACTGACCGGCGGTACGCTGCCGCTTTCCGTGGTACTCACCACGCAACACGTCTACGATGCGTTTTATGCCGAATACAGCGCAGGCAAGGCGTTCCTGCATTCGCACAGTTATACCGGCAATCCGTTGGCGTGCCGTGCGGCGCTGGAAACGCTCGCCATTTTTCGCGATGAGCCCGTGCTGGAACGTAACCATACACTTGCCGCACATTTGGCGATGCGATTGGCCCCCTTACGCGATCATCCTCATGTTGCCGATGTCCGTCAGCAAGGCATGATCGCCGCAGTGGAATTGGTGGCGGAGAAAAAAACACGCCGCCCCTTCCCTTCGGAAGAGCGGCGCGGACTGCGTGTGTTTCTGCATGGCTTGACGCGCGGTGCGTTGCTGCGTCCATTGGGCAACATCGTTTATTTCATGCCGCCTTATGTCGTCAGCGACGCCGACATCGACCATCTGGTCGATGTGGCCTGCGAAGGCATCGCGCGCGCGGTGACAACCTGAAGGTCAGTGCCGAAGGGTGATGGCCGGATCAAGGTCGCGCAACGCCGGTCCAAGCGTGCGTGCGCCCGTCCTATCGATATCCTGCTTGCTGTACGAGTTTCCTGCCACCGGCAGGCACTGGCCGGGTTTAGGCTTGATCAGACTGCCTGTGTCGCGTATGCAACTGCGATCACCCGGCTTGATTGGTGAATTGGACTGCGGCGCATTCGCGGCAGCAGGCGCCTGATCGGCCGTCGGCGTACCCGCGTTCGGCGTGTTCTGGGGAGTGGCCATTGCCGCGGAGGCCAAACCGAACGCCAGCGCTGCGGCCAGAGGAGCAAATTTAGTCATGGCTATCTCCTGCTCGCAGGTGCGGCGGCGAGCACGCTTTTGGGGACTAACGCCATGCTGATACGGGGTTTTGGCCGCCGCAAGAGGATGTGGCCAACTCGGCTTTTTATGTTCACCTGAATGAACAGAAAGGCACCATAAGCTGTATGCTGGCCGGTCTGTTTGTTAAGTCCATCCTGTATGCGCACTACACGCATTCATATCGATCAACCGCTGGATCTGACTGCCGAAGTGGCACTTCCGCCGCAAGCCGCCGAGCACGTCGCGCGCGTATTGCGGATGAATCCGGGAGATGCGGTAATCGTTTTCAACGGCGACGGTCATGATTACGCCGCGACGCTGACGTCGGTTGGCAAACGCGATGTCATTTTACGCATCGACAGCCGCGAGCCCATCGCCAACGAATCGCCGCTGACGTTAACGCTGGCGCAAGGTGTGGCGCGTGGCGAAAAAATGGATCTGATTGTGCAGAAGGCGACGGAGCTCGGTGTGTCGCGCATCGTGCCGGTGTTTACTGAACGTTCCGAAGTGAAGCTGGATTCGTCGCGTGCAGAAAAACGTTTGATTCACTGGCGTGCCGTCGCGGCCAGTGCATGCGAACAAAGCGGCCGCGTTCGCGTACCCGAAGTAACGCCAGCGCAAACACTGCAAGCGTGGATTGAAGGCCTCGACGAGAACGGCACGCAACGTCTTGCATTGCTGCCTGAAGGAACCTTGCGCCCGCGCGAACTGAAGTTCGGCAAAGCCGGCGGCGTGCTGGTGGTCGGTCCCGAAGGTGGCCTCGGCGATCGCGATGTCGCAACGCTGAAAGACGCGGGTTTTCACGGGCTGCGGCTGGGGCCACGCATTCTGCGTACGGAAACGGCAGGGCTGGCTGCACTCGCGGCATTGCAAGCGCTGCACGGCGATTTCTAAGAGCGGCAGGTCGGTCAGCGCGCCGTCACCCAACATCTATACGCGCCCACATTGGCTCGCCCCCGGATCGAGTCCGGGGTAATCCAATCTACCCATGCATCGTTGCGGTCAGCTGGCTTGCTGCAGCAGCTCGAAAACTTCGTTCTCGATACTTTCGAGATCCGGAATCATCGCCACGTCGTCACGCACCAGTACCTGTGCCTTCACGCCACGCGGCAAGGGTTTGCCATCGTGGGTGGGAATGATCAGTTCGGCATTGAGCGTGGTCAGGCGCGGAAAGCCCTGCGTGACCACGGCGACAAACGGCAGATCCGGATTATCGCCCAGCGCCTTCAACACAGCCACGCGCACGGTGAGTTCGGAATCGCCCTCCTGTGCCTCGGCCAGCTTGGTGAACGATACAAGCGGCACGCGCCAGCCGCGCCATGCGATACGGCCCAGCAACCAATCCGGTGCGCCGGCAACCGGTTCGGGCGACGCAAAGGTGATCACTTCGGCCACCGTCGCATTGGGCAGCAATAGCCGGAGGTTACCGACCGGCACCAGCACGCAACGAATTTCACGAGGTAGTTGCTGTTCGCTCATCGGAAGTCCTCGACCAGTCGTACCGCGAGCTCCTGCGGTGAACCGGAAAAACTAGCCAGCCGTTCGGCCAGCACGCCATGCACCATATCGGAATAATGATCGCCCGCGGACGATTCGACCCACACCTGGCCACCGCGATCGTGGATCGCTTGCGCACCCGCGACGGCATCGGTCGCCTTGCCCGCAAACACGATCGCCAGAGCATCGCGGCCGAAGACATTGGCAGCCATCGTGAAACTGCTGTCGATCGAGGGCGACTGTTCGGACACGTCGGTCGCCGCACTGATTTCGACGCGGCCGTCGCGCGTGACACGGACCTGCTGCCCGCGCGGCACAACCAGCACCTCACCGGCACGCGCACGCGAACCTACGGCGGCGACTTTCACAGGCAATTTGCTCTGCGAAGCCAGCGACTGCGCCAACTCCTCGGCCGAACCATTAGCTTGATGTTGCGTCAGCAGAATCGGCAGCTTGATATCGTTCGACAGGGTAGAAAGAAAAGCACGCAACGATGCGTCGCTATCGCGCGCCGCGCCCAGTACCAGCAGACGCGCAAAAGCCGTATCCAGCTCCTGCAAATGCGTTTCGTGCGCGACGGCCGGCTCATAGTTGTGCTGCGGCGCAAGCGCCTCTTCGTTCGACACCAACTCAAGACTCAAACCTGGCTTGATCGGCGGCGCGTCGCCCTGGTCATCCGCATCGGGAGCCAGATAGTCGGCAGCGCTCACTTTCTCGACACCAAAATCTTTCTTGGCGGGCTGCGCGTAGTCGTCTTCAGCGACAAAGCCCCACTCCGGTGCAGCAGGCGCATGTGTCTGCTGCGCCAGCGTCGCCTTGACGATCTCCGGCGCTGTCACTTCTTCTTCGTCTGCCAGAGAGAGGTGATCGATGTTGAATCGGGCTTTTTCCACAGGTGCCGGCTCGTTGGAGGCACTTTGCATATGCGCATCGTGTTCGCCGAAGTTGCCGTCGTGCAACGGTGGTAACTCGTCGTCCTCACTGAACTTGAGGCTGGAAGCGAAGTCCTCGTCAACGTTCGTCGCTACGTGCTCGTCGGCAGGAAGCGCGGAGAGTTTGCTTTCGCCGAAGTCGCCATCGTGCAGCAGTGGCAGTTCGTCGTCTTCCTTGAATTTCAGGCCGGAACCGAGGCCATCATCAAAATCTGAAAATGCGTGTTCTTCCGTACTCTGCGGCGTCACTTCGAGCTCACCGAAGTTGCTCTCGTGCAAATCCGGCAATACTTCGCCGTTGCCGAAGGTCGGACCCGAACCGAATTCGTCTTCAGCAGCGACGGGTTCGTCGGATGCCAGCAATGCTTCCAGCTCGGCAGCAAGCGTTTCGGAATCCGGCGCCGATGCATCGTGGACCAGCTGCTGGCCGGCCATGGGATCGTTGATGAGTTCTTCGACGTGCTCTTCCGACGGTGCCGTTACAACCGGCTCCTCTGCAGCTGGCGGCGCACTCACCTCGCGCGCGTTGTCCGGGCGCGGCGGATCGATGGTGTCGGTGTTGAGCGCCTTGGCGGCGAGGTGACGCGCCCAGCGCGCACGATCCCAGCCATCCAATCCGCGGCTGGCCTGCGCATCGTTGAACACAACCGGTGTTTCGCCGCTTTTTACCAGGCCATAGATGCGGTCGAGCGTGCTGTCGTCGACGGCCTCGTCAAGGTTGACGACTAGAACGTCCACCCCCGCATTGCGCAGCGCCGCTTCGTCGAACGAACCGATCGGACCCTCGTGTGCGATCCGCGCTCCGTACTCCGAGAGCGCGTTGCGCAGATGACTTCCAAGTTCAGCATCGTCGAAGAAGAGCGCTACCGCAGTCACCTTTTCACTCATTCACCGGCTCCTGCGCGCGCTGCTCAAGTACTTCGCTGATCTGTGCGAGCAATTCGGCTTCCTGATAGGGCTTGCCGAGATAGCGTTCGACGCCAATGTCGAACGCGCGCTGGCGATGCTTCTCGCCGGTACGCGAGGTGATCATGATGATCGGCACGTGACGGAAGCGTACATCGGCCTTCATCTGCGTCGCCAATTCGAAGCCGTCCATACGCGGCATTTCGATGTCGAGCAGCATCAAGTCCGGCACGCGTTCGTGCAGTTTTTCGAGCGCGTCGACACCATCCTTCGCGGTGTCGACTTCGTACTCGTGACGTTCCAGTACGCGGCCGGTGACCTTGCGCATCGTGATCGAATCGTCGACCACCATGACTAGCGGACGTGTGCGCACATCCTCGACGACCGGTGCAACGCTCGCGTAATCGAGACCTTCGGCCAGACGCTGTTCGCGGCGACTGAGGCCGTGGCGAACCAGCGGCGCGAGATCGAGAATCACAAGCACCGAACCGTCGCCCATGATGGTCGCGCCGAGGATGCCCGGCACGGAGCTGACCTGCGGACCCACGGACTTCACCACGATTTCGCGAGAGCCAATCACCGCATCGATGCGGATGGCCGCGCGCAGATCGCCCGAACGCGTCAGCAGCAACGGAAGCTGTTCTTCGTCATCAACGTGACCCGCCGCAAGACCCAGCAACTCGGAGAGATCGTGAATGCCGAAGTCTTCACCGCCGTATTCGAACTGCGGATTGTCCTGCGACATGCGGTATGCAAGTTCGTCCGGCGTGATGCGGGCCACGCCCTGCACCGACGTCATCGGAATCGCGAACGTGGATTCGCCAATGCGCACCAGGATCGCCTGCGTCACCGCGAGGGTGAATGGCAGACGCAGCACGAAGGTCGTGCCTTCGCCCTGGCGTGAGTCGATCGCGAGCGAACCGCCGAGCTGTTTGATCTCGTTGGCCACCACGTCCATGCCCACGCCGCGACCGGCGAGCTGGGTGACGGCGCTGGCGGTGGAGAAACCCGTCTGCGTGATGAGCGCGAGGATCTGGTCGTCGCTCAGGCGCGTTTCCTGACGAATCAGGCCACGCTCGACGGCGCGCTTGCGGATGGCCTCGCGATCCAGACCGCGGCCATCGTCGCTCACGCGCACCACGACCTCGGTCGCTTCACGCGCCACGCGAATGCGTACGGCGCCTTCTTCGGACTTGCCTGCCTTCTTGCGATCTGCCGGCGATTCGATGCCGTGCGCAACTGCATTACGCAACATGTGCTCGAACGGCGCCTTGATACGGTCGAGCAGGTTGCGATCCATTTCGCCGTGCGCGCCTTCCACATACAGCTGCGCGCTCTTGCTTTCTTCCTGCGCAGCCTGACGCAACGTGCGGCGCAGGTTCGGTACCATCGTGTCGAATGGCAGCATGCGTGTACGCAGCAAGCCTTCCTGCAATTCCGAACTGACGCGCGACTGTTGGATCAGCAGCGTTTCCGCCTGACGGGTGAGTTCGTCGAGCATGTTCTGAATCGACACCAAGTCCGATACGGACTCGGCCAGCGCACGCGAGTACTGCTGCAGCTGCGAGAAGCGGTCGAGCTCGAGCGGATCGAACACGCCAATGCCTGCTTCGCGGTGCTCGCGCTGGAAGCGCGCGATGATCTGCGCTTCCGTTTCGATTTCGAGCATACGCAGCTGGCCGCGCAGACGCGAAACCGTCTGTTCGAGTTCGACCAGGTTGAAGCGATAGGCCGATACCTGCTGTTCCAGGCGCGAACGGTAGATCGCAACTTCGCCAGCGTTGTTGACGAGGTTGTCGAGCAGATCGGCGCGTACGCGGATCTGTTCCTGTGTGGTGCGGCCGACTTCTTCCTGCTCGGCATCGTCGGCCGGTAGCAGTTGCGGCAGATCCACGTCGAGAGCCGGTGCTTGTGGCGCTTGCGGCGTATGCGGCGTATGCGATTCGGCGGCGGTTTCGTGTGTGCCGGTGCCGAGCAGGCTGTCGATCATGGCGCGCGGGTAAGCAATTTCCTTACCCTGCGACACGCTCTGCACCAGACCGTGCATCTTGTCGAACGCGGCTTCGAGCTGACCGATGAGCGGGGCCGTGCGTTGCGACTCGACACCCTGCGAACGCTCAAGCAGCGTTTCCAAGGCGTGGCTGAGATCGCCCACCGGCGTGATACCGGCAATGCGTGCGCCACCCTTGAGGGTGTGCAGTGCGCGGAGCAAGCCGGACATGTGCGAGACGTCGGCTGGCTCGGCGCGCCACTGGGCCAACACGCCATCGGCATCGTCCAGAATTTCGCGCGCTTCTTCGACGAAGATCTCGAGCAGGTCCGGGTCGACGTGGCTGAAGTTCATCAGCTCGCCATCGGCGACGTAGTCGATCGACTCATGCGAAGTGGCCGCAACAGCGTGCTTGGCCTTCTTGCGCGGCGGTTCGACCACTGGCGCTGCAGGCGCTGCGGGCTCTTCGACTTTCGCCTCGACTTCGGCTTCAGCCGGTGTTTCGGCAGCCGGTTCTTCTACCGGTTCTTCCGCGACCGGTGCTGCCGGTTCATCGATGGGTTCGTTAGCAGCAATATGCTCGACGTGCGTTTCAACCGGCACCGCTTCATCTACGCGCGGCGCAGATTCGAGATGATCGGGCTCAAGCGCTTCGAGGCTGGCAAGCAGTTCGGCAAACTCGGCGTCTTCGTCGCTCGGCACATGAACGTGTGCGACGGGTTCTTCCTCGACTGTTTCGTGGGCCTCGGTCGCGGAAATATCCGAGAGCAATTCAGCGGTGTACTCGTCCACCGGTTCGGTGGGCTCGGAAACCGGCGTTGTTTCGAGTTCTTCCGCGTCGACATGCTTAACGTCGGCATCGGCGATTTCTTCTGCATGCTCGGGCTGCGCTTCCAGCTCGATATGCTGTGGCAACACATCCTGACGCTCGAACACGACGTGAGCGATTTGCGGCTCCGGCTGGTGATCGCGCAGTTCTTCCAGGCGCGCGATGAGCGCCGATGCGTCCGGCAACTGCGGATGTGCGGCGTCGAACTGCGCCATGACCTGATCGACCACCTCGGCACTCTGGCGCAACAGGCGCACGCCTTCGATCGAAAGTGGCTGACCGGCGGCACGCAAACGCTTAAGCAAGCTTTCCAGCGGCGACAGCAGATGAATCAGCAACGGGATATCGACCATCGCGATGGCGCCGTGCAAGGTATGCACAGCGCGCAGCAGACCGTCGTCGATGGGTAGATCGCCATCGGCGAAGTCCACGGCATTGCGAATGGTTTGCAGGTACTGCGCCACTTCGCTGCGCAGGATCTCCAGCAAGACCGGATCGACCGGCGGCAGCACCGGCGCGTGAATCGTGTCGGCGAACGACGGTTCGAATGCCGGTGCTTCGGCGTGCGACGCAGCCACCGAGTGATCGGTGTGCATGGCCTCGGGAATGGCATCGGCGGCGACGGGAGCACGCGGCACCCAGCGGCGCACCATGCGACGCACGGTTTGCGTACCGCCACCCGTGGCAGCGAACTGTTCGACGGTAGCCTGCTCGCCAGCCGCGATCTGATCGGCCGCCTGCATGATCGCGCTCAGCGGCGCGGTCGGCAGCGTGCCGTCGCGCAGCATGGACAGCAGTTGTGGCAATGCGTCGATTGCGTGCGCGACCACGGACTGCACACCTTCGTGCGGCGGGATGGTGTTGTCCAGCACACGGTTGAGCATATTTTCCACGCGCCAGGAGAATTCGCCCAGCACGCTGGCACCCACAAGGCGACCCGAACCCTTCAACGTATGGAAGGAGCGGCGGATCGGCGTGAGTTGGCCAATCTGCGTCGAATCAGCCACCCATGATTGGTAGCCCTGACGCAGGTTTTGGATTTCTTCCTGCATTTCTTCCAGGAAGATCTCGCGAATATCGTCGTCGATGCCCTCGGTGCTGCTCTGGAAGCCGGCCGTAGCAGCCAGCGAATCGACCGCTGCGACGGGCTCTTCCACATTTTCTTCGACTTCGATCCATTCGCCGTCTTCGCCTGGCTCCGGACCGCGTGCGGTTTCGGTTTCGACGAGGTGCAGGCCAGTGAGATCGTGCGCGAGCGGCGCATGCGTTTCGCTGCCGCCCATGAACAGCTCGCTGGCGTCGGTGCCGTGAACCAGACTGACGGTTTCGTCGAGCACGGGTGCGCGCACGTCGTGCACTTCTTCGGCGTGCTCCGGGAGCGCCTTGGCAAGCGGTGGCGGCCAATAACCGAGGCTGCCAAGACTGTGTTCGGCGACATCCAGAATGTGTTCAAGACCGCCGCGATGCTCGCGTGCGGCTTCGAGGTAGTACTCGAGTGCGGCCAGCGCGTCGGCCAGCTGATCCATCTGCGAACTGCTGGGTACGCGCTGATCGACACATAGTTCGTTGCCGATGAAACGGCCCACGCCTTCGGCAATCTGTGCCGGACGTGGCGACGAGAGCATGCGCATGGCGCCAGCGACTTCGTCCATCAGGCCAGGCATGCCGTCGAGCTGACTGTGCTGCCAACCGGATTCCACAAACGCCACGATGCCGTTCTTGACGCGACCGGTGGTGGCAACGGCTTCATTCATCAGCGTCGCGAGGATGTGACGCGCTTCGCTGCGCGGCAGCATCGTCGAGGCGTGCTCATCCAACGGCTCTTCAGTGCCGAGGCTCTCGATGTGATCGTCGAGTGACGCTTCGACGTAAAGCAACGCACCGGCCACATCCAGCAGCACTTCTTCATCGCTAGTGCGCATGCGATTGGCGATTTCTTCGAGCACGCGGCGCTGTTCGTTAATAACACGACGCGGCACGTTCAACGCGAGCATACCGAGGGTATCGCCCACGCGTTCCAGCACTTCGGCCTGTGACCCCAGTTGCGCTGGATCGGCATCGGCCTGACGCAGGAACAAATCCAGCGCTTCCTTCACGCGCAACAGGTCGTCTTTCAGCGCGCGCGCGACGGAGTCGAGCAACGCACGGTTGTGACCGGTCATCGAACCGCGGGCATGTTCCAGTTCGCCCTGATCGGGCACCAGACCGTCGAGGTTGTACGTTTGCGCCAACTGCAGCATCTGCGGGCTGCGCTGTTTGGATTGCGCAACGAAGTAGAGCAGCTTGCGGGCCAGATCGTCGGCATCGCCACCACGCAGGCTTTCTTCGCCGTGCTCAAGCAGCTGACGAACGCTGCGATCCACGCGACCGATCAATTGGCGCACTTCGGCAGCGTGATTCTTCAGGATGCCCTGATCGAGGCCTTCGAGCACACCCGCAGCAATCCACCACAGGCGACGACCCGGGATGGTGGCGCAACGCGCAGAGATGGCATTGAGCGAATTGCGCATCAAGGCCAGCTGGTTGCCGTTGCCCTGGCCGCGGAACCACGACAGCAGTTGCTGCTGGAAACGCAGACGCAGCTCGGCAATCTCGCCCTTGTGACGCTGTGCATCGACAGCGTTGGCAGCGGCCGGAGCCTGTGCGGGCAACGGCAATTCGAGATTGGGCGTGAAGAGCGCCGATTCGCTCAGCGGTTCCTGATCGCGGCTGGCGCGCAGTTCGTTGAGCAGCGGCAGCAACACGACCGGTACGTCGCGGTGACCGCTCGACAGACGTTCCAGATAATCGGGCAACTGCATCAGGCCGCGCATCAGCGCGGTATACGCATCCTCGCGATTGCGGACATGGTCTTCGAGCAGCGAGATGGAGAGTGTTTCCATCTCTTCGGCCACCATCGCGGCGCCGTAGAGCTCGACCATGCGCAAGGTGCCTTGCACCTGATGCAGGTTGTCGGCGCACGCACGCATGACGTCGCGGTCGCCGGGGTTGTCGACGTAGGCTTCCAGTGACTGACGCGCGAGCGCAAGCGTCTCGTCAAGCTCTGGCTTGACCCACTGTAGCGTTGTGAAATCGATGTGGTCTTGAAGTCTCATGCGCCCCCCTCAGCGGCTGCGTTCTTACGCGTCACACAACCGTCGAGGCTGTCCTCTTGTTATGGCCCAGTTCCAACCCGTCAACCCGGCAACTTAAAGTGCGCCACCGAACGGCGCAAATCACTTGCCAACTGCGCCAGGTAACCAATCGATTCCGCCGTTTGGCTTGCGCCTTGCGAGGTTTGCGATGTGATTTCCTGAATTGCGTTCATCGACTGCGAAATATCCGTAGCTGCGATGGATTGCTGACGCGCGGCGGTGGAAATGTTCTGAATCAGTGCCGACAGGTCATGTGACACACGCTCGATGTCGCCCAGTGCGCTACCGGCGTCCTCCGCTTTGCGCGCACCGGCCACCACTTCGGCGGTGGTTTGCTCCATCGAGTTCACCGCTTCGTTGGTGTCGGACTGAATCGTCTGCACCAGTGTTTCAATTCGCTTCGTCGCGCTGGCGGAACGTTCTGCCAGGCGCTGCACTTCGTCCGCCACCACCGCGAAACCGCGACCTGCTTCACCGGCCGACGCGGCCTGAATGGCGGCGTTCAAAGCGAGGATGTTCGTCTGCTCGGCAATGTCGTTAATCAGTTCCACGATGGAGCCGATTTCTTGCGAGGACTCACCCAGACGCTTAATACGCTTGGACGTTTCCTGGATCTGATCGCGAATCGAGTCCATGCCGGAGATCGTTTCGCGCACCACTTCCGCACCGTGCGAAGCGATTTGCACCGAGCGTTCGGCCACGTCGGCCGACTCGGCGGAGTTCTTGGACACGTTGTCCATTGAACTCGCAATCTGGTTGATGGCGGTGGTTGCCGTGCTGATGCGATGCGCCTGATTCTGCGCCGCATCGGCCAGATGGCGTGCAGTGGTCTGCGTTTCCTGTGCGGACGA
>NZ_DATHMR010000211.1:0-19998 GCF_035486915.1 Dyella sp.
CTCACCAATCGCGGCATCAAGGTACCCGACCAGGTTGCCGTAGCCGGTTTCGACGATATTCCGATGGCGCGCTTTCTCAATCCGCCGTTGACCACCGTGCTGCAGGACACCAAGCTTGCCGGCGAGACGCTGGTGGATAACCTTATCCGCCTGATTCGCCGTGAGCCGGTGGAAACGCTTGTGCTGCCCGTAAAGCTGGTCGTGCGGCGCTCCAGCCAGTTTTCCCCGCGCTAAAAAGCTGCCCGGCAGCCCCTCATGTCATGCTGGTGAAGACCGGCGGACGTACCGTGTCGATTCCGGTCATCCTGATTCGTCTGTTATCCAGAGACCCGAGCAATCCGAATCCGGGACTAGTCTATTCACATCAGACCCACATCACGGAGCAATCACGATGTATATCCAGCCGTATCTGTTCTTCCGCGGCCACTGCGAGGAAGCCGTTGGGTACTACCAGAAGCACCTGGGAGCCAAGGTCAATATGCTGATGCGCTACAAGGATATGCCGCCCGATGCGGGCAGTCCGGGTGCGAATTATGACGGCGAAAAAATCATGTACGGCAATCTGACCATCGGCGACTCCGTGATCATGGTTTCCGACGATTGCGTGAATCCCCACGTGCAGTTTCAGGGCTTTTCGCTTTCCATCTCCGTGAAGGACGAAAAGGAAGCCGAACGCGTATTCGCTGCACTGTCCGATGGCGGCAAAGTGCACGCGCCGCTCAGCAAAACCTTCTTCTCACCGTGCTTTGGCATGGCGGTCGACCGCTTCGGCATGAGCTGGATGATCATCGTTCCCGGTCAGCAATGATCCAACCTCATTTACAGGAGAACCGGTCATGCGTTTCATGATGCTTATACTTCCTGCCGGGTATGCCAGCGCGGCGCCCGACCATCGTCCCGACCTGAAATCGATCGAGACAATGATGAGCTACAACAAATCCCTGTGCGAAGCGGGCGTGTTGCTCGCGCTCGATGGGTTGCATCCTGGTTCGACGGGCGCGCGCGTCACCAAGGTAGAGGGCAAAGTGAAGGTGACCGACGGGCCATTTGCCGAAGCAAAGGAAGCGATCGGCGGCTATTGGATCATCGATGTGAGCTCGCGCGATGAAGCCATCGCGTGGGCATCGCGTTGCCCGCTGCCTCCCGGTGACACCATCGAAATTCGCCAGGTTTTCGAACTGAACGATTTTCCGCCGGAAGTAAAAAAAGCCGTCGACGACATGCATGCGACAGCGCAGTGATGAGTGGCCACGTACTTGCACCACATCCAGGCAAGTGCTGTGATCGATGGCCATGACGGCCACCGACATCCATCGCACGATCGACGCGGTATGGCGCATCGAATCGGCACGGCTTATCGCGGGGCTCGCACGCATGGTGCGCGACGTAGGCCTGGCGGAGGAACTGGCGCAGGATGCGCTGGTGGCAGCACTCGAGCGCTGGCCGCAAAGCGGCGTACCGGACAACCCTGGCGCATGGTTGATGACGACCGCAAAGCATCGCGCCATCGACCAGCTGCGCCGGCGCAAACTGATCGAACGCAAGCATGAAAGCCTTATCCATGAACCTGAGTTCGAGCCCACCGACGAGCGGCTGGAGCTGGAAGCCATGCTCGATGAAGATATTGGCGACGACCTGCTGCGGTTGATCTTCACCGCCTGCCATCCCGTGCTTTCCGCCGAAGCACGCGCTGCGTTGACGCTGCGCCTGCTGGGCGGTTTGACCACCGATGAAATCGCGCGCGCTTTTCTGGTTCCCGAACCGACCATCGCGCAACGCATCGTGCGCGCCAAGCGCATGCTGACGGATAAAAAGATTGCGTTTGAAGTGCCTCGCGGCGAAGAGCGCGACGAGCGGCTAGCATCGGTGCTGGAAGTGCTTTATCTGATTTTCAACGAGGGCTATGCCGCCACGTCGGGCGATGACTGGATACGCCCCGAACTTTGCAACGAAGCGATGCGTCTTGGACGCGTGCTTGCGGCCCTCGCGCCGGAGGAACCCGAAGTACTCGGCTTGCTGGCGCTGATGGAAATCCAGGCATCGCGCCTCAATGCACGCACAACGTCATCGGGCGACCCCATTCTGTTGCCCGATCAGGATCGCAGCCGCTGGGATCCGCTGCTGATTCGGCGCGGGCTTGCTGCACTGGATCGCATCGGAAAGCTTCGCGGGACAAGTGGCCCCTATGCTTTGCAGGCAGCGATTGCCGCCTGTCACGCGCGCGCACGTACCGCTGAAGAAACAGACTGGGCGCGTATCGCGTCGCTGTACGCGGTGCTGGCGACCGTGATGCCTTCACCCATCGTCGAGCTCAATCGCGCTGTTGCCGTGGCGATGGCGTTCGGACCCACGGCGGGATTGGCAATCATCGATGCACTAGCCGACGAACCGCAGCTTCGCCAATATCACTTGCTACCGAGCGTTCGTGGCGATCTGCTCAGTCGCCTGCAACGTCACGATGAAGCACGCAACGAATTCGAGCGCGCCGCGTCGATGGCGCGCAACACGCGCGAACGCCAGATGCTTGAACGACGCGCGGCCGCAAGCGCGCAGGCCGCACGTACTCAAGCTTGAGCGACTTCCGCCGCGACGTTGGGCTCCTCAACGCGCAACACGCACAATCCCGCAATCACCAAGCTCGCCCCACCCATCATCAGTGCATAAATGGGTTGCGCGTGGAAAAACACCCGCAGCAACAAACCCAATACGCTGGCCGCGAGCAGTTGCGGAATCACGATGAAGAAATTGAAGATGCCCATGTAGACGCCCATCTTCTCGGCCGGCAAATTGTCTGACAGCAATGCATACGGCAGCGAAAGAATCGATGCCCACGCAAAGCCAACGCCCACCATCGGCAGCAACAGCCAGTTGGGATCGCGAATCAGCAAAAAGGCAGACAGACCCAAGCCACCCAACCACAGATTGATCAGATGGCTCACGCGCAGACCTACGCGTCGAACCATCAGCGGGATCACCAACGCGGCGAGCGCGGCGAAACCGTTATACGCAGCGAACAGCACGCCGACCCAGTTTGCGCCGTTGTTGTAAGCCGCCGATTGCGGATCGGTGCTGCCGAAATGCATCTGCGCGACACCTGCGGTGGTGTAGATCCACATCGCGAACAGCGCAAACCATGAGAAGAACTGCACCCATGCAAGCCTTCGCATGGCGGACGGCATGGTGTGCAGGTCGGTCATTACCTGCGTGATCACGCCTCGTCGCGCACCCATGCTCAACCACAACTGGGACAGCCCATAAACCGTCAGGCCACCCGCCAACAGGTAGAGCTCTTTCTCCAGACCATAGGCATATACAAGCCACGCGCCAACCAAGCCCAAGGCCAGCCAAACCATGCCCCGGCCCATCGCGCGGCTACGATCGATGGCTGTCTCCGTATACGTCACCGCATCGGCAAATGTGTGCAACTGATCGGGCGGATATTCGCGCGTGGAAAGCACAGTCCAGAGCACCGAACCGAGCAACACCACGCCACCGATATAAAACGCATCGCGCACGGTCTCGGGAATGCCACCGGGTCCGGCAACATTACTCACACCAAGATGCGCCAGAAGATAGGGAAGCAACGATGCGACCACCGCGCCCATGCCGATAAAGAAACTCTGCATCGCGTAACCCAAGGGCCGCTGGTTCGTCGGCAACTGGTCGCCGACGAAGGCGCGGAAGGGTTCCATCGACACGTTGATCGACGCATCCATCACCCACAACAACGTTGCAGCGATCCACAGCACGCCCGAATTGGGCATCCACAGCAGCGCCGCCGTCGTGAGCACGGCCCCGGCAAGAAAGTAAGGGCGACGACGTCCCAACGCTCCCCACGTACGATCCGATGCATAGCCGATCAGCGGCTGCACGATGAGACCCGTGAGCGGCGCTGCGATCCAAAGCGCCGGAATATCCGTCACACCCGCACCCAGTGTCTGGAAGATGCGGCTGACATTGGCGTTTTGCAGCGCAAAGGCAAACTGGATACCCAGAAAGCCAAAGCACATATTCCATATCTGCCAGAACGACAGGTTCGGTTTGCGATTCATGGTGTACCTGCCGCAGCCGACGCAGGCGAGATCAGCAAGTCGCCCATGCGCGCGTCATTCAATGCACCATCGACACCGCCCTTGCCACCGGTGTAATGCGCGAAATGGCTAAGGTCGCTCATGTTGAAGCCCTGATCCAGATCGAAACGGCACGATGCATTCGCCTTTGCCGTGACAATCGCATACGTGGATGTCTGCTCGCCGACGCTATGCGGCATCACGATGGGCACACGCTGCACCGCGCTGCCATCGCAACTCACCACCAGTATCTTCACAGCCGCCGTGACACCGGTGCTGATCGGCCCGTGGTTGTTCTCGTAGCGAAGCGCCACGCGATAGCTACCGGTTGCCGGTGCGGTCCAGTGCCGTGGCCAGCGGTCGGAAACGTGAGTGGGATCTTCTGCGCACACGGTCGGGCTATGCAGTGATTCAACCCCGTGTTCGTCCACGCGCGTCGTACTGAAGCATGGTGGCGCACCGACTTGGGCTACGTAGGTGCTTCCGTCGACTTCGCCGATACGCTGCCCGTCGGCATACAGCACGAACTTGCCATCTGCTTTCACACGCCAGCTTTTGCCTTCCTCGGTGATCTCCGGCGCGTCAGGCGATGCCGGCGCATAGAGCGTTGCATCCGTGTGCAGCGGCGCTGATGGAACATCGATCGCTTTCAGGGTCACGATGGTTTCTGAACCGTGCTCGCGGGTGCTGCCGGCCACGAGCAAATTGCCGTGCAGGGTGGCGGGACGAACAAGCGTGACGATGCGATCGGGCATCTGCAAACTGATGCGATCGTGACGACCGAACAGCATAGGCACCAGCGTGGTCGGCAGCTTGGGTTCGACGCGACCGCTTTCCGTCAGACCAAAAACACCCTCGCTGACCATATCCAGATACGCAGCAACCGACCAAAGCTGCCGTGGCGAATCGACCACGGGGCCGCTGAGCTTGCCTTCATCGACATGCGTCGATTGCGTCATCAGCTCGTAGTTTTCCATGTTCGAGCCCGATATCGCGGCACCGCGCATGATCGAGCGCAATTCGTGCTCGATGCGATCCGGATCGCTCACCAAGCGCGCGGCACGTAACGCGTAAGCGCTCACGAACGGCCAGATCGCACGATTGTGGTAAATCGGCTGATCGGTGCGCTCAGGCCAGATCACTGGGCTGCCCGCCGGCCACGTCGGATAATTTTCGAGCGCTTCGCGCGCGCGATCTCCCTCGGCGACACCGCTGGTAACGGCCAATGCGGTGCCAAGCAGATCGTAGGTGTCGTAAGGCGTTCCATCACCACCGATGTAACTCATGTACATGCGTCGATCATCACGCCAGAAGCGTGCATTGATCGCCTTCTTGAGCGCGGCAGCCTGTTCCGAATACTGCTTTGCCTTGGCCGCATTACCTTGCGCATCGGCCAGATGTGTTGCGAGCTGCAGCGCCTGATAGTGCAGGACGTTCGTCGATAGCGCGTAGGACTGTGCGATGAAAACGACGTTGTCAGCTGTCCAGGCGGGATAGGTCTGTTCGCGCCAATCCAGGAACGATGTCTCGCCGCGATACAAACCGAAATCGCTGTCGAAGGCGTACTGGCGATCCTGTGCCAGCGTGTCGTTCAAGGCGCGGTACACGTCGTCGGCAAATGCTTTGTCATCGAGCAAATGCTCTGCGCCGAGAAACCAGACAGCGCGATCCGTGCTGATCGGCCAGCTTCCGCCCGAGCCCGTGTCCTGCATCGCATACAGGCCTGGTGGCAGCGCCGGATCGCGCACATCCGACAGCTTGAAACGCAAGCCGTTGCGTGCACGCGCTGCATCGAATCGCCATAAACCCAGATCGATCGAATACGACAGATCGCGCGTCCACACGTACGGCCATTTCACGCCGGTAACGAAGCATGTGCATGGAATGGGATGACCGTTATCGAACGCGCCGTCCTGAATGGCTGTAACGGAATCCTGCTTGAGTTCATCCTGCGCCATCGCGAACAGGCCATCGAACATTGGGCTGGCCGTGCTTGTACGCATGAGTTGCTCGGGAATGCTGCGTTTGCCGAAAGGCCCCGTCAGCGTGAATCCCTGATCGGCCGTCACGCTCATCTGCGATGACTGGCCGCGCCAGCTGATCTGATCGCGCCACACATCGCTGGCGGCAAGCGCCGCGATCATAACGACACTTAGCATGCCATCTCCCGATGCAAACGAATGGATGAGCTACCGGCCATCGATGGTCTTCTCCATACAGCGGTTATGTCACGATGCGAGGACACGCACATGCTGCACTCGCAGCATTCAACGCGATGTTTTCACGTGAACGACCGTGCATGGTAGGCAACGCCATGACCGCTGGCAGCCTTATGCATACGTATTCATGCCTATGCGCGGATGAACGTCGCGCGCTGGCCGCGGATGGCCAGCGCGACGACGACGCGCCGTTTAGTGCAACTCAACGACCACCAGCCCCTGCGGGGGGATGTCGAGCGTGAGATGGCCATCATGCAGGGCCACCGATTCCGATGGCGCCATCTTGCCGGCCGCGCGAAGCTGCTGGATCTGCTCGCGACTGGGGAACGCCGGGCGTCCCATGCGATCGAATGCGGCGATGACGTTGCCGTGCGTTTCATCGAGACGCCACAGAGTTGCGTTTGCATTGGCGCTCAGATGCGATACATCGACATCGAAGTGTTTGGTGTCGCCTTTCGGTTCGCCAGTCGTGTAGTCGGCCGTATCGCCAACAGGCGGTGCGTAATTCCACAGCGCCAGCACCACGGTTCCGTCAGCGCGGCGCGTTGCCAGTGCCGTATCGGAAGTGAGCGGCAAGCGTGTGTCGCCAAGATGATGCAGCATCGCGAAGGCGTTGAAGGCCGGTTTCTCAATGCGATCTTCCGCAATCAAACCGAAGCCGCCGTAGAACGGCGTACGGACGACGCCCTGCTCTTCGAACACATCGGAGAACGACCAGTAACTCATGATCGCGACCTTGCCCGCGCATTCGCGGATCGTGTTCGCCATCCACGGCCCCATGTAAATCGAGTCGGTAACGTTGGGCAGGTTGGCGTAAGAGGCGTTGTATTCGCTGAAGATCAGCGGCAGCTTCGGATACGGCGAAGCGGCGATCTCGTTGTGCACTTTGTCGACGGAGCGGCACACCATGTCCGAACGTGGAATGTTTTCATCGGTCTTGAAGACGTTTTGCGCTGTGTCGTCGCCGTAAACGTGCGAGCTAACGAAATCCACAGGCACTTTCGCGTCGCGTACGTGTTTCAGGAACACCGGCACCCATGCCGCCTGCGCGGTACTCGGACCACCCACGCGCAAGCGTTCATTGATGACCTTCAAGTCACGCGCTGTGTGGTCGTAAAGCGTGAAGTACGTCGATTGTTCCGGCACACCGCCCCAGAACTGCAGGTTCGGCTCGTTCCACACTTCGAAATACCAGGTCGACACTTCATCGATGCCATAACGCGCAATCAGATGCTGCGCGAATGCGCGAATCATGGCATCCCATTCCGCATAGTCCTTCGGCGGCATCACATTGGGGTGATACCAGAAGTCGTGCACTTTCGACGGATCGGAGCTGATTTCCGGCGGCATGAAGCTCAGTTCGACGAAAGGCTTTACGCCACGCTCAAGCAGGCCGTCGTAAATCTGATCGACGTATGAAAAGTTGTAGCTGATGTGCCCGGCGGCATCGCGCTGCACGAGGCCCACATCGTGATCGAAAATGCCGTGGAAACGGATGTAGCCGAAACCGGTAGCGTCATGCACCGCTTCCAGATCCTTCCGGTAGTCGTCGCGCAAGGCAAGCGACGCGCGGCCCGAGCCGAACATCTGTTCCCAGAAGTGCGGGAACGGCGTGCCGGCTGCGGTGGCGTCCACCTGCAGCTGGACGGTGTCGCTGGAAGGCGCGCCGGCCTGGGCGGCTCCTGCAACCAACAGGGCGGTAGCGCAAAGACTAAGTGCAAGGCGGCGGAATGAAGACGGGTCTGACATGGCGATTCCCTGAAGCGGTAGTCCACCGGAATGGATGTGTCCCGGCATGTAAACGTTTACTTCCTTGATCGCAAAGTCTCTTACAGAAGGGCCCTCACGTCCATCGGGCCCCGTTTTGACGGTGTCGCGCCGCTTAGTGGGCGGCCGCGTGCAGGGTTATCTGGCGTTCCTGGCCGGCGGCGAGCTGGATCAGGGTCACCGGTCCGTAACGGTCATGGCCGGTCGCCCAGCCCTCGCCCTTCTGCGCCTGCAGCGCCTCGGCGCTGCCCAAGGATTTAAGCGTGTCGCTTCCGCTGTTGACGGCAGCGGCGTTGAGGCCATGAATCTTGACGAGGTAGTACTTCAACGCGGGCTTGTAAGTGCCGTGCGGCGCTTCGGTCGTAAAGACGGCGTCGCCGCTCTTGCGTTGCGCGGTCATCCGTTGCGAAAAGTACGCGCCATGTTCGTAAGCGTAAGTCTTACCGTCGTCATCGTAGTAATCGAAATGCGTGAGCGATGCGGACGGAAAGACATCCACCGACAACTCGGTCAAAGGATCTTGGCCGACGAAATCCATCACCGGGCCGGTGGGAATGATCGCGCCTTCGCGGATGAAGAGTGGGATATCGCTCCAAGTCTTGCTGTCGACCGCGTAGTGGATCGTCTGACCGCCTTGGTATACCGTGCCCTTGAAGTAATCGATCCACGTGCCCGTCGGCAGATAGATATCCTTTTGCGTTTGGCCTTTCCCAACGATCGGCGACACAAGCAGGCCATCGCCGAACATCCATGCATCGACGTCGTCACGAACGTGCGAGTCATCGGGATAATCAAACGTGAGCGGACGCACGAGGCCAACGCCATCGGCGGCGGCACGCTCGTAACTGTAGATGTATGGAATCAAGGCATAACGCAGGCGGATCGCGTCGGTCGCGGCCTTTTCGGCAATCGGGCCATACAGCCACGGTTGACGCTTTTCACCGAACGTACCATGCACGCGGAAGATCGGCACGAAAGCTGCGAACTGGATCCAGCGCGCGTAGTTTTCGTCATCCGGATGACCTTTGAAACCGCCGCCATCCATGCCCCATTTCATTTCGCCGACGTCGATCGCGCTGAGCATGCGTTGGCGCTGCGCAGCCATGGCGTCGAAGCCGGTGTCGATGTCGCCCGACCATAGGCCATAGGCATAGCGTTGCGCGCCAAGAAAGAAATCGCGATTGATGGACCACACGCGAATCGGCGTGTACCCGCGCTGCCCGTCGTAAAGCGCACGCTGCATGTTGAGAAACTGCGTGTCGCTGTCGGTGTCGTCCGCCTCGTCGTTCCACCAGCCGACAATGCCGGTGTCGAACGCATGCTTTAGTTGCGTGTTGAAGAACCACTCACGCACGGCGGCCTGACTGAAATCCACTTCGCGCACAGGCTTGAGCGAAAAATAATCCGTGTTTTGCGGGCGGCTCTTGAACCAGTAGTCGTGTTCCTGCGCGTAGCGTCCTTCCACCGTGTCAACGTGGATGCGCGGCTTCATGATACCGGTCATGTGCATGCCGAGCTTGTCCATCTCGGCTTTCAGCGCGCCGCTTGGACCGTCCGGAAATTTCGTCGCATTCCAGCGAAATTCGCCGTAGTTGTCGTCACCCCAGGCTTTCCAGTCGAAATCGAAGGTGAAGTTGTCGATCGGAATATGACGCGAGCGATAACCCTGCACGATGGCCTGCAGTTCCTTCTGATCGATACCCCACTGGCTGTTGGTAAAGCCCATCGCCCATTTCGGGAATAACGGCGCGGCACCACTTAAATCTGAGAGCACGGCAAACAATTGCGGCGGCTTGCCTGCGATTACATCGTAGCTGACGTCCATACGAGTGATGCCGGTGATCTGCATGTGCCCGGCGGCCAGATCGAACTTGGCTCCCACGGTATCGACCAGTACGCCATAGCCACTGGTACTCCAAACAAAAGGTCCGCCCGGATAACCCTGCTCGCCGGCTTTCACAATCTGCACGCCTTTGCGCAGCAATCCACCCGTCGCCGGTTCAAACGCATCGTAGCCACCGATGCCATAAAGCGGATCGCTGGCGTCGTGTTGCAGATCGATCTGGCCATCCATCAGGGAGGCAGGGTCCGTCTGCAACAGTGTATGCCCTTGCGCATTGGCAATGGTCAGGCTGGCCTTGTGTTTGTCCCAGGTAACAGTCAGTTGATCGGTCGACACCGAGGCGCTGCCCGTCGTGGTCACGACGTGCAGGTTCGCCAGATCGGTGTGGAATGCATGCGGATCCATGACCACCCCCGACGGCGTGCTGATGCGATCGGGCATGCCATGAATCTGCAGCACGTTCGGCGCGAGAAAACGCAAGCTGATGCGATCTTTGCCACGCACCAGATCGATGCCATGCGCATCGGCGTGTTCGAGCTGAAAGTTTGGACCGGCTGACTTCACAGGCGGCACCGCCAAGATAGGTAACGCGACCGTCAACAAGAGGCCGCACATGGCCAAGTTACGCAGTGTTGTCATCCAACCGTCCTTCTTCAGTACAGGGTCGCCCGAGCACGGCCGGAGCCGGGGCGCGATAGCGCCCGACTATAACCAGATGTATCGCATAAGGGGATAATGCACGGCCGTCCATATCGATGAGCGGATTGTTACACCCGCTCACGCATCGTCCGTTTCAGTGCAGGATGGCACTGCCATAGGGCGGCAGGCTCAGCTGCCCCTGGGTCACGACGGCGCCCGTTTTGCTTTGCACAAGAATTGTCGCGTTCGGCAGCGCCCTGCTCAGCGGCACCGTCCGCGTATCGCGCGACAGGTTATGTACGATCAGCACGCGGGATTGCGCATCTTGCAACGTGTACGCAAGAACATGGGGATCGTCCACAGGCACGTTGTGCAGCACGCCATCCCTCAGCGCGCTGATCTGCGCGCGCCAGCCGATCAGGCTGCGATAGAGGTTGAGCAGCGAATTGGGATCGGCCTCTTCGGCTTCGACGGAAACGTCCGGACCGTCGCCCATGCTCCATGTTTTCCAGCTCGCCACACCGGGACCGCTGTTGCGATACCAGCGCATCGGTTCGCGAATGTCTTCGTCAGGCTTGGTGCCCCGCATGCCCAGCTCTTCGCCGTAGTAGATAAACGGGTGACCCGGCAGTGTCAGCAGCAATGCCGCGGCAAGACGCATATGCGCCATGTTGCCCTCCAGTTCGCTCATCACACGATTCTGATCGTGATTGGTCAGAAACGGTGCGTCGTCGAATTGGCCCTGCGCGTGCGCACGATAGGCGGCGTAGGTGTATTCCAACCCCGTACCGATACCAAGATTGCGCTCCTGTCGCACGCTGTTGAGCAGTTGCGTGGCGACCGGGAAATTGAACACCGTGCTCAAGGGGCCCATGTAGGGCACCAGATCATCCGGATTCTGCCGCGCCACTTCGCCAACCAACCATACGTTCGGATTCGTGGTTTGCAGGCCGTGGAGATATTCACTCCACCACGTCACGTTTTTCTTCAACGCGACGGGACTATCCATATCCGAGCGCAGGTCGTCATAGATGTGTTGAGCCGCATCGAGGCGGAAGCCGTCCACACCCTGCTTCAACCAGAAACGACCGACGCTGATCATTTCCTTGCGCACAGCGGGATTGTCGTAATTGAGATCGGGCATCGCACTGGTGAAAACGCCCACGTAATACTGCCCATTCGGCGCGCGATGCCATGCGGGACCGCCAGTTGCACTGATCGCGCTCAAATCGCTCTGTGGCGTGGCCCACACGTACCAGTTGTGATGCGGATCTTTCGGATTCTGCGCTGCCTTGAACCACGGATGCTGATCGCTGGTGTGATTGATCACCATATCCATCACGACCTTGATGCCCCGCTTGTGCGCTTCATCCAGCAGCCGCTTGAAATCCTGCATCGTGCCGTATTGCGGATTGATGCCTTCGTAATCGGTAATGTCGTAACCGTGATAACTGGGCGACGGATTGATCGGCATCAACCAGATGCCACGCACGCCCAGCGACTTGATGTAATCGAGTTTGGCAGTGACACCATTGATATCGCCGACGCCATCGCCGTTGGTGTCGTAAAAGGCACGGACAAAAATTTCGTAGTAGACGTCGGATGACTGTGCCGCTGACTGTGTTGCCGAATTGTCCTGTTTCGCACCGGCAGGAAGCGCCAGCACAAGCATCACCATAGCCATGGTGAGGGCGCGAGCGACGGAGTGAATCTTTGGCATGCAGGTCTCCCGGGGATGGAGTGTCGTTGTCATGGCATCGGCTGCACAAGCGTATCGACAACGACTATGGCGAACCGGGCCTCGCCTGAAAAGAACCCGGTTCCGCAAGATGACGAAACCGGGGAGGGAGTCGACCGGGCGCTAAGGGAGGCGCCCGGCGATGGTTTAAATTTTCAGGTTGAAACCAGCATAGAACGTACGTCCGAAATACTGGATCGTGCCTGTTTCAGACGGATTGCCAAAGTAGGTACGCGTCGGCTGGTTAGTGATGTTGAGAATCTGGAACAGCAGGCTGACGTTCTTCGTGAGGTTGTACGCCGACTGCATGTCCCACACCGTTTCGGGCGCGAAATACACGATCTGGTTGGTGACCGCAATCTGCGAGTCCGACACGAACTTCGAACGATAGTTACCGGTGATGTTCGCCGAGAACGTGCCGTTGTCGTAGAACACCTGGGCACTGGCGACGTTACGCGACAGTCCCGGCAGACCCTGGCTCTGCGGCGGACCGCCGAGCGTGGACGTCTGGCCGAACGGGCTCTGCGTCAGCGCGTAGTTCGCACCGAAGCCCAAGCCCGACCAGATGCCCGGCAGGAAGTGCGTCTTCTGCAACGACAACTCAAGACCACGCACCATGCTGCCCGGCGCGTTGTACGCGGTGGTGTACGAACCGTTGAGATACGGCACGCCCGTCGCCGGATTGATCGGCACCTGAATGCCCACCGACGCAAAGTTGAAGTTGTTGTACGTCACGTTGGTCTGCACAAACGTGTCGATGTGCTTGACGAACACGCCGGCAGTGAACAGACCTGTCGAATCGTCGAAGTAGTGCTCGTAATCGAGGTCATACTGCATCGCTGTCAGCGGACGCAGCAGCGGACTGGTACCGCCCCACACGTTGTACTGGCCGTTCGTGATGTACGAGCCGGCGCCGGCCAACATCGAATCGATCGGCGGACGCGACAGCACTTTCGACACGGAGAATCGTGTCTGATCGCTGTCGGTCCAGTGATAGATCAGATTCAACGAAGGCAGCCACTTGGTATAGGTCATGCCGACATTGATCGGGATGAAATCGTTCGCCACATAGCCAAAGCCGTCGGTCATCGGCACGCCCTGGCCTGGCTCGACTTCTTGAATACCCGAGCTGTATTGCGAAGTGTGCGTACCGCGCACACCGATGTTGCCCGTCACTTCGTGGCCAAACCACGTCGTGTCGATATCGGCCATGACGAACGCATCGCGGACCTTCTCGTTCACCGTACCGCTCTGAATGCCCGACCAGCTGTTGTTGTCCAGGTCAAGCTGCGGATTGGGATGAATACCGTACTGAGCGAGGATCGCAGCAGTGTTCAGCTGTAGAAAACACGGGAGGCCGCTGAACTTGCCTTTCCAGCAGACAACCTTCGTGTCGCTGCTATTTAGCGGTAGCGGCGGATCGGGATTGGGAGTGGGCGTGTACGAATTCCATTCCGAACCGTAGACCCACACCGTGCGGTTGGCTTCGAAGGTGTGGTTGTTGATGTAAATGCCGGCCTGGATGTCGCTGAAGATCGGATTGTCTTCCAGATCGTATTGCACCGCTGTGCGGAACGCCTTGTAGCGATCGTGATAGATGTACGGATACACGCCGTAGCGCGACAACGCCATGTCGGCAGGATTGGTATACACCCCCGGGTTGCTCACCGATGCCGAGCCGATGTTCAAGCCATTGAACGCGAACGTCGTGGACTGATTCATCAACTGAGGATTGGACGTGCCGAGCCCCGTATAGGCATCAGCCGTGGTATCGACGTTGATTTCGTCGCTCTCGGCGTGAGAGAGCGAAAGATCCGACTCGACATGCCACGGACCGCTGTTCCACTTCAAATTCAGGCCACCGGAAAACACGCCCGTGTTGGTGCTGTAGTTGTCCGCGGTGGTTTCGTTGGAGAATTGAACTTGTCCCGCAGGAAGCGCCGTGTTGGTGCTTGCGGTACCACCAAGCAGCGCACCGCCGGCGCCGATGATCGGATTGGTGATGATCGCGTTGTTACCGTAGAAGTTCTGCGAGCGTAAGCCGTAGCCGTAGTAATCGTTGTTGAACTTCGAGTAGTACATGTCGCCGGTCACCTGAAGGTGATCGGTCGGTTTCCAGACAATGGTCGATAGATAACCTGTACGACGCTCGCTACCTCCGTCCTGCTGCAGCTGAATACCTTCGGGCAGATAGGCCTTCTGGCCGTCTGCCAGGGTGTACAGATTGCCATCAGAAGCTTCACCCACGAACTGTTCGGCGATATGCGGCTGATACAGCTGAGCGAAACCCAGGCCAACACCTAGCGTGTTGTCGAGGAATTTACCTTGATAGGCCACACTGACGCGGTAACCGTTGGTGCCGTCGCCGACGATGTCATGCGCCTGTCCGTTGTAACTTCCGCGCGCGTCGACGTTGAGTGTCTCGTCCTTCTTATTGTCCAGCGGATTGGCCGTCTGCATGGCAATCGAGCAACCGACGCCGCCTTCGATCAACGATGCCTGCGAGGACTTGTAAACCGTCGCCATGTTGATCAGTTCCGAGGGGTACTGATCGAACTGAATGTAGTTGCTGCCGCTGGTAGATGGCTGTTCGCGTCCGTCCAGCGTTGTCTCGATGAAGTTGCCCGAGAGGCCGCGGCAGTTGATCTGCGAGTCCTGGCCCGCAATACGTTCGGCCGCAACGCCGGGCAGGCGTGTGAGTGCATCGGCAATCGATTGATCGGGCAGACCGCCGATGTCCGCGGCCGTTACAACGTTCTGAATCGTGTCGGCATAGCGCTGATAGTCGATCGACTTTTCGACGCTGCTGCTGAAGCCGGTAACCGTCACGGTAGACAAGCTTTTGGCCAGCTCCTGCTGGCTCTTAGGGTTGCTCGTCGTTTGATTCGAACTGCCATTACCCGTACCGGTACTGGTCGTGGTCGTTTGCTGGCTGGTGCCAGGCTGTGTTGTTTGTGGATTATCGTCGGCCGCCTGCGCACCCAATGCCATGCACAGTCCTGCCGACGCCAATGCCACTACCAGCAAATTGCGCTTGAGAATCACGTGTTCCCCTCCCCCAAAATTTTTGTCGTTGCGTCGTTCTTGATCGCCAACCACCGTCATTCACGCTGCATGTGAATGCCCCGACCGCTCGCACCCCAAGGTCATGGTGGAGGCGTGAGCGGATGGTAGGGCGCGTTTTTCCAAGCACACCACACCCTGCATACGTATTCATTTCGTGGGTCATCCTGCACACATCGCAGCGCAACATGCCGTTCATACTTTTTCGGGAGGGAGCTAAAAAACACCACAAAAAAGGCCTTTTCTCGTCTTTTCTTCAATCGACACGCTGCACCGAACATGCATGTGCAATGGCGTACGCACACATCCATGACGCACTCGCAGCACGAATGAATACGTATGCAAACCCCTGCGATCCGCGGCAAGGCAAAGGCTAAGCTGCACTCCGTTCGCGCGGGTGCCACGGAGGCTCCGCCTACAGTGGGGTTTTCGATGATCGATGCATCCTGGTGGCGCGGCGCCGTCATCTACCAGATTTACCCGCGAAGCTTCCTCGACACCAACGGTGACGGGGTGGGTGATCTGCCGGGCATCATTCAGCGCCTGGATTACGTGGCGAGCCTGGGCGTGGACGCGATCTGGATTGCTCCATTTTTTCGCTCGCCGATGGCCGATTTCGGTTACGACATTGCCGACTATCGCGATGTCGATCCGTTGTTCGGCACGCTCGACGATTTCGATCGGCTGCTTACCAAAGCGCACGGTCTTGGCCTGAAAGTGATGATCGATCAGGTATTGAGCCACACCTCCGATCAACATGCTTGGTTCAAGGCGAGCCGCGAAAGCCGCAACAGCGACAAGGCCGATTGGTACGTGTGGGCCGACGCAAAGCCCGACGGCAGCGCGCCCAATAACTGGCTCTCGATCTTTGGCGGCTCCGCATGGAAATGGGAACCGCGCCGCAACCAGTATTACCTGCACAACTTTCTTTCCTCGCAACCGGATCTGAACTTTCATCATCCGGATGTGCGCGCTGCGGTGCTGGACAACGTGCGCTTCTGGCTGGACAAAGGCGTCGACGGATTGCGCCTGGACGCGATCAATTTCTGTTTCCACGACAAGCAGCTGCGCGACAATCCGCCCAAGCCGAAAGAGAAGCGCGTCGGCCGTGGTTTCAGCGCGGACAATCCTTATGCGTTTCAGTATCACCTCTACAACAACACGCAGCCCGAAAACCTCGATTTTCTGGGCGAATTACGCACGTTGCTCGACCGTTATCCGACGGCCGTCACACTCGGTGAAATTTCTTCGGAAGATTCGCTCGCAACGATGGCCGAGTACACGCGTAGCCATCGTTTGCATATGGGTTACAGCTTCGAATTGCTGAGCAGCGATTTCAGCGCGCAGTACATCCGCGGCACGGTGGAGCAACTCGAAGCGCAGGTCAGTGAAGGCTGGCCGTGCTGGGCGATCTCCAATCACGATGTGGAGCGTGTACTCACGCGCTGGGGCAACGGCAACGCATCGCCACGCCTGGCCAATCTGTTGACGGCAATGGTGTGTTCACTGCGCGGTTCGGTCTGTGTGTATCAAGGCGAAGAGCTTGGTTTGACAGAAGCCGATGTTCCCTACGAATCGCTACGCGACCCGTACGGCATTGCGTTCTGGCCGAACTTCAAGGGCCGCGATGGATGCCGCACGCCGATGCCATGGGACGACAGCGCACATGCGGGCTTCAGCCCGGCCGATCCGTGGCTGCCGATCGATGGAAAGCACAAAACATTGGCCGTTGCGCGGCAGGAAGTCGATCCGGATTCGGTCTTGCAGGGTTTCCGGCGTTTCATGAAGTGGCGCGCCGAACAACCGGCCTTGCGTTGGGGCGCCATTCGCTTCATCGATGCGCCCGAACCGGTGCTCGCGTTCGTGCGCAGTCACGGCGATGAAGACGTGCTGGCGGTGTTCAATCTGGGCAAGCAGCCGACCGACGTCACGCTCAACCTGCCTCACCTGGACAAGGCGCACGTGCTGGACAGCCACGGCCTGTTGCAGGGATCGCTCGACGGCCAGCGTTTGCACCTGCCCGGGCACAGCGTTTTGTTTGCCCGACTTGCGAACTAGTACAGATATTCACGGATTTAGCCGGTTTAAACCGGCCAAAATCCCTCGCCGCAGCCACCATTCCCGGCGTTGTGTCGTAAGTCATGCGCCGGGTGCGCGAATCGCGCCGCAATCTGGTTCATAATCGACGGGCTGGCCCTGTCCATGTACTGTGCTCCCCCACGTACGCTCACGCCCCGTCGCGACACAGGTGAAATGACCCTGCGCGACTTAGGACGGAATTGAATATAGCGGCAGCATGAGCCCGATTTGACCCGAGGAACACTGGTTTTGAAGACAGCGAACGAGACGGCAGCACAACGGTGCAATCCTGGTGTAAGTGGCATGAGCCTGTATGTCCCGCAGCCCCGCGTGCCGCTGCGCGACTGGTGCGAATGGACCGGTAATTCGTGGGACAAGGTGCAGGCCGTGGTCGGCCGCAGCTTCCGTCGCCCGGCTCCGTATGAAGACGCCTACACGATGGCCGCCACCGCGGTGCTTCGCCTGATCCGCAACTACAACATCGACCCGCGCCAGATCGGCCAGCTGGCGCTCGGCACTGAGAGCAGCAAGGACAACTCCGCCGGCGCCGTGATCGTGCGCGGTATGGTCGACCGCGAGCTGGAACGCCTGGGACTGCCACGCCTTTCGCGCCAGCTCGAAGTACCCGAGTTCAAGCACGCCTGCCTCGGCGGCGTCTATGCATTGAAGAGCGCGTTGCGGTACGTCGCGTTCGATGCCCAAGGCAAGCAGGCCATCGTGGTGTGCAGCGATATCGCCGAATACGAGCGCGGCTCCACCGGCGAACAAACCCAAGGCGCCGGCGCCGTCGCCATGCTGGTCGAAGCCAATCCGAAGCTGTTTGAAGTGGACCTAGCCCATTCTGGCAGCGCGTCCGACTACCGCGGCCCGGATTTCCGCAAACCGTTCGCGCGCCATTTCGATCAGGAATACGCCGAGCGCGGCAAGCGTCTGCACGACTTCCCGATCTTCAGCGGCAAGTACTCCACCTTCGCCTACCTGGACGAAACGGGGCAGGCTTTCGAGGCGATGCTTGAACGCCTCGGCGTCTACGGCAGCGACTTCCTCGCATCGGTGGACGGCATGTTCTTCCATCGCCCGTACCACATGATGCCGTTGCAGGCGCTGGCCTTTATCTACGCGCGCGCACTGGCGCATGCGCCGCAACCGAATGCCGAATTCCAGACGTTGTGCGAACAGGCGGGTGTCCCGGCGGAAGGTGTGATCGAAGAATGCCGCAACGAGCCGGATCTGTTTGGCGAATTCATCCGCCGTGGCAGCAACGCCGATGCAGCGCAAGAACCGCATCCGCTCACCACCAAGCTCGCCGGCATCGTGCGCAAGAGCCCTGCATTCCAAACGCTGTTATCCACTCGCGTCAAACTGGGCACCGACTGGGCGATGGAATTGGGCAACCTCTACACCGCAGCCTTGCCGGCTTGGCTGGCCGCCGGTTTCGAGCAAGCGCTGGAACAAGGCGTCGAGTGGTCGAACGCACAACTCGTCGCCGTCGGCTACGGCAGTGGCGACGCCGCTGAAGCCATTCCGTTGCGCGTAGTACCGGAATGGCGCGACGCCGCTGGCAAGATCGGTTTCCGCGATGCACTCGCCGCCTCGACCGACCTCTCCCGCCTGCAATACGAAGCCCTGCACGACGGCAAACACATCGAGCTCGACTGCCCGCCACACGATCAGTTCGTCATTGCACGCACCGGCAACACCTACGAGGTCAGCTTCCAGGATCTCGGCGTCGATTACTACGAGTTCAAGAAGTGATACAAGCCTTGAGGGCGGCGCAAGGCCGCCCTCAATCTCGCCGGTAAACAGACAACACGTTTAAACGCAACGACGGGAAAGGTGCAGCGATGCATCGCTATGCCTTGTCAGTGCGGCGAACGAGTTCCCATTCCACCGCAACATCTTCGTAGCGCATGCCGAACCAATCGTTGAGCATGTCACCGAGAACACCGAGCTTGCGTGGTACGTACTTGGCATACGTCGGCATCGTGTCGCCTTTGCGAAAAGGTCTCTGGAAATACGCCACGCGGTAGTGAGGCATTAACCACGCGCAGTAGTCGCCACTTTCCGGGCAGCGTTCGCCGGTTTTGACACGGGTGCCTAGTGCGGTTTTGGGTGGCGGTGGGATCGGTAGACCCGTGGCGGGGTCGAGGTTTTTGGCCTTGCTCATCCGTTGGATCAACTCGTCGGAAGGTTGAGCCGGCGGTGAGGCATCCTGTTCTTTTTGCCATTGGAAGGTGCCATCCCACGGCGGCAGTTTCGCAGGCGGGAGCGGCACGATCTGGTCGATGTCGGGGACTTTGGGATTACGGTTTTCGTTGTTACGTATGAATTCCAAGATCAACTCATAACGTCGTGCGCGTTCGGGATCGTTGGGCAGCGCGAGATAATCCAGGTCATCCGGAGACAAGGCCCCTTTAAATGCATTTGACAGGAATGATGCAGACTGTCTGTCTCCAGCCTGCATGCCCCTTTGAAAAGCTTGTACGGCTTCGGGATAGCGTTTTTCAATTTGAAAATCCATCGCTAATGAACTGGCTGCCTTACCGTATCCTTGCTCCATCGCGCATCGACGCATTTGGC
>NZ_DATHMR010000212.1:0-3098 GCF_035486915.1 Dyella sp.
TGGAGATGCCGCAGCCATGCATGGGAAGTTGCCGTTTGCGGCGAAAGTTGCGAAATCGGAGGAAGCGTTGCATAGCCAGGCAGTGCAGACGGCGTTCAAGGCGGAGGTGTATGTTGATGCGATTCTTGGAACCGGATTCAAGCCTCCGGTGAGCGGGTTGTATGCCGCGGCCATTGCGATGATGAACGCGACCGACGCGCCGGTGATTGCCGTTGACATTCCTTCCGGTGCGGATGCGGATGCGATGGGCCCGCAGCATAGCCCACAACAGGGAACAATCGCGCGAGCGAATGCAATCGTGACGTTTACCGCACCCCGGCCGGCGCATGTTTTCGGCGCGCTTACGGCGGGGCCAACCTATGTTGCCGACATCGGCTCGCCGGACGAGGTGATCGTGTCATCGTTGCAACTCAACGTGATTGCGGCGCGCGATTTTTCAAAGATGCTGGAGCTGCGTCCGACGGAATCGAACAAGGGGAACTACGGGCACGTGCTGCTGGTCGGAGGTTCGGTTGGCAAGGCCGGATCGGTGGCGATGGCCGGCATGTCCGCGTTGCGGGCCGGCGCGGGATTGGCAACGGTGGCGACGGCGAAGTCTGCGCTGTCGACCGTTGCCGGGTTTTATCCGGAGTTGATGACGGAGTCCCTGGCGGAAACGGGTGACGGCACGATTGCGGCAGGTGCCGGTGAGCCGCTAAACGCACTCGCGAAAGGAAAAAGTGTGCTTGGGATCGGGCCGGGAATTTCGCGCGTTCCGGAAACGTCAGAGCTGGTGCGGACGCTCGTCGCCAAGTGCGATATTCCTATCGTTCTCGACGCCGACGGGCTGAACGCATTTGAGGGGCTGACGAATGAACTTAGCGGTAGGGGCCGGATGCTGGTGATCACTCCGCATCCAGGGGAAATGGCGCGGTTGTGCGGATGCACCATCGCCGAGGTGCAGAAAGATCGCCTCGGTGTGGCGCGGAAGTTTGCGCGCGAACGTGAACTCATCGTGGTGCTCAAAGGGCACCGGACGCTGGTGGTTGAGCCGGGCGGTGAGACGTGGGTGAACACGACGGGAAATCCGGGGATGTCGACCGGCGGCACCGGCGACATTTTGACCGGGATGGTTGCGGGGATGATCGCGCAGCATCCGAACGACTTGCTGCTGGCGGTTTGTGCCGCGGTCCATTTGCACGGACTCGCCGGCGACATGATGCGCGAGCGCGTGGGAGAACATTCGATGGTGGCGACTGATCTGTTGCGCGGGTTGCCCGATGCTTTTGGGCGCGCGCGGAAAGGGGCACTAGCCAAGTTTGTGTCGTGGGACGGATAGCGCTATCTCGACGAAGGCAGTCGGATGGTTTTTCCTTCGGCGGCGGAACGGCGGGCCGCGTCGAGAATCTCCGTGACCGTCACATTCGTTTCCAGGGATGACAGCGCGTCGGGTTTTGCCCCGTCGAGGATTACGGCGCGCAGATACGACAGTTCATTGTCGTAGGGTGCGGGGATAGGCTTCGCATCTGACTGTTCTTCGTGGCTGTTATCGCCGGCGCGGCGCACGCGAATGTCGTTGCTTTGTACCGTGATGACGTATCCAGTCTGGCCGTAGACTTCCATGTCTTTGCGGCCGAAGGGCCAATTCCACGATGCCTGCACGATGGCTTGCGCGCGCGGATAGGTGAGAATGATCGTGGCCTCGTCATCGACGCGCGAATAAATTTCCGGCTTGAGTTGCTGGGTGACGGCGGTTACAGTTTGCGGGCGTTGACCGTCCATCAGCCAGGTCATCAGGTCGGCGCCGTAGCAGCCGAAGTCGAACAGAGCGCCTCCGCCATTGAGTTTGGGGTCGGTGAGCCAGTCGAGGAATTCGGGCTGGACGCCGATTTCTTTGGGGCCGTTGTGGCCATCGTGAATGACGACTTTGCGGACTTCGCCTAGAGCGCGTTCGTGGACGAGATCATACGCAGCGTGGTTGCTGCGATACCAGGACGTTTCGTAATTGACCAGCACTTGAATCTTTCCGGCGTTGGCGGCTTTCTCGATGGCGAGCGCGTCTTCCAGGCTGACGGCGAGCGGCTTTTCCATCATGACGTGGACGCCGTGGCGGGCGCAGATCTCGACCACGCGGCGATGATCATAAGTGTTGGTATAGACCAGAACGGCTTCGGGATGAGCTTTCTGCAGCATCTCTTCCAGATCGGTGAACAGACGACCTGGGCCGAAGCCGTAGCGAGTCGCGGCCTGTGCAAGCAGTTGACGGTCGGGTTCAGCGATGCCGACGATTTCAATCTCGGGGCTGTGCAGCGACTGGGGAAGGAATCCGTGCACGTGCCCGTGAACCAGTCCGACGATGGCGACGCGCAGCGGAGGCTTTGTGGGCGAGGTCTGAGCGGTAGACGACGTCACCGCGAGCAGTGTCGAGAGCAGGGCGAGAGGCAGCATGCGCTTCATGTACGAGTTCTCCGAATCAAGGATGTGGCAATCAGACATAGTAAATCGGGCCATCTGCGCGGAGCGAAAATCCGCACCATCTCATCAGGAGATCGTTCTCTGGGCCATTAATCAAATAGTTAACAGCCGCTAAATGCCTCAAAGGGCAGGGGTCTGATGCTTCCACTTGCCGCACTGCGCGCGGGAATCTGGACGAGGGGCTTCGGTAATCTGTTACTCAATACCGGATGGTGCGATAGTACACCTAGCTTATGACCCACTTCCCCCAACCGCACCCATCGCGGCGCGCGGCCCGGGTCCAGCTAGGCGATTCGGTCCTGGCTGCGATCCGTTTAGAAGACGGCCGGCGCACTAAAGCTAAACTCCAAACCATTTCCGTGACTGGCGGGCTGCTGCAACTGGCGCACTGTCTGGCGCAGGGTGACTTCGTCGAAGTTGCTTTTCAGACGCAGGCTGGGCCGGTGCACGGCATGGCGGAAATCCTCAGCCCGACGCAGAAGCAGTCGAACGGCGTGTTGCAGGCGTTCCGCTTCGTCGCGCTCGAGGATGACGACCATCGCCGCTTGCGCACGTCGCTGGATCACGTGGTTGACCGGAACCTGCTCGGCTTGAAGTCGAGCGGATTCTCAACGTACTGATCTGGCGGCGCCTCGGATCGCATC
>NZ_DATHMR010000213.1:0-11577 GCF_035486915.1 Dyella sp.
CGCCACCTTGATAAGCGTAGCTCGCATCGACGTAGCGATCGCACAGCACCCATTGCCCCGCATCCAGCGCAGGGAGAATGCGTTCGCGCACGAGTTGCGCCCGCGCCGCGAACATCAACAGCAACTCGCTCTCCGCGCTGATGTCCGGATGTGCTGGATCGAGCACAATGGCACGAATCGCCTCACCAAGGGCGGTGCCCCCCGGTTCACGCACTTGCAAAAGTGTCACGCCACGCTGGGCAAGGTAATCGTGCAACCCCGTCAGCAAGGTGCTTTTACCAGCGCCTTCGCCACCTTCGAGCGTAATGAAGCGTCCGTGTCGATTCATTGGCAATGCTTCAGCTGATAACAGGCGACGTTGCGGTTTTGCTCATCCAGCGTCGATGCGAAAATATGAGTACCGTCGCCCTTCGCCACGAAGTAGAGATCCTCACCCGACGCGGGATGTAGCGCGGCTTCAATCGAGAGTTTACCGGGCATCGCAATGGGCGTCGGCGGTAAGCCAGGACGGGTATACGTGTTGTAAGGCGTATCAGTTGTCAGATCGACTTTGTGGATCGTCCCCGTGTAGCTGGCACCCATGCCGTAGATGACGGAGGGATCGGTCTGCAGCAGCATGCTTTTTTGCAGTCGGCGGACAAAGACCCCTGCGACGCGCTGGCGCTCGTCGGCACGACCGGTTTCCTTCTCCACAATGGAGGCGAGGATCAATGCATCGTAAGGCCTCGCCAGAGGAACATTGGGATCGCGCTGCGCCCACAAGGTGTTGAGCGTTTTCACCATGGCATCATGTGCGCGCCGCAACACGTCCAGATCGCTATCGCCCTTTACGTAGGCGTAGGTTTCCGGAAGAAAGCGCCCTTCCGGCTTCTCACCCGATGCGCCGATCTTCTGCATGATCGCGGCGTCATCGAGGCCGACGGTGTCGTGCTTAAGCTCGTCTGCCTTGGCCAGCGCTTGCAACACGTCGCGGAATGTCCAGCCATCGACGATGGTGACATCGCGCTGCATGACCTTGCCTTGCGCCATGTTGATGAGCAGCTGTTGCGGCGTCATGCCTGCAACAAGCGCGTATTCGCCCGCATGCAGGCGGCCGGCCACATGCATTTCTTCGGCAAGCAGACGCCAGTAAAGCGGTGCCGCTGTGCTAAGACCTTGCGCGCGAAGCTGATGGACGATGTCCTTGAAGCTGGTACCGCGCTCGAACTCGATGCTTTGACCCGTTTCCGTCACTCGCAGCGGCGTGTTGCCGAATCGCGCGAAATCGCGCCAGAACCACACGGCAATGGCCGCGCAAGCGAGCACCAGCACCAGCAGGACGAGGCGCCACGATGTACGCCCGAGGTTTGCGCCGCTTCGAGTCATGCTTGCTCCGTTGCAAATCCGAGATCGCGCCAATGCTGCTGCATAGCACGGGTTACCGGACCGGGAGCGTACACGGTATCGCCCACCGCCTGAACTGGCAGGATGCCGCGAATGCTGGAACTGAGGAAAAGCTCAGAAGCCCGAAGGCAGTCGGTCGCAGATAAGTCGCGGATTTGACAGGCAGGCAGCGCGTCCAACACCTCGGCACGCGCGACACCCGCAACACCGCAACGCTCCAGCGAAGGCGTCACGGGAACACCGTCGACAACAGCGAAGAGGTTCGCTGCCGTGGCGCAGATCGCGTGGCCATGCTGGTCGCACAACAATCCTTCGCCAATGGCCGGATCGTTCCATTCGGCGCGAGCGAGCACCTGCTCCAGGCGATTGAGGTGCTTCATGCCGGCCAGCATGGGTTGATCCGCCAGCATGGTGTGGCATCGATGCATGCGAATGCCATCGCGATAGATCGATACGACGATGGAGGGCATCGGGAAAGCCGCCACGATGCGCGTCGTTGCCGTGACGGAAGGCAGCGCATATCCACGCTCTCCTACGCCGCGCGTCACGGTGATTCGCACAACCGCTTCTCGCTGATTGCCCACTGCCTGCTGCGCTTCCTGATGCAGTTGCTGTGGATTGGGCGCAGGCATGTGCAAGCGCTCGCAACTGGTCAGCAGGCGATGCATATGCCTGCTCCATAACGGCGCGTCGCCGTATACGAAGCGGATCGTCTCGAACAGCCCATCGCCGTAGGCAAGACCGCGATCAAGCGCCGATATGCTGTCCCGCGGCTGGCCGTTGACCAGCATCATCAGCCTGCTGCTCCAAGTGCACGCAGCATGCCGCGTGCTTTAGCGCGCGTTTCGTCCAGTTCCTTCGAGGCCACGGAATCGGCAACGATGCCCGCGCCTGCGCGCAGCGTCACCTCGTTTCCGTTCAACGTCAGCGTGCGAATGAGGATGTTCAAATCCAGATCGCCATTACGGTCGAGATAGCCCAATGCGCCGGTATACGCACCGCGCGGTGCATCTTCGAGCGACGCAATGATTTCCATGCAGCGTACTTTAGGGCAACCCGTGATCGTGCCACCCGGAAACGTTGCAGCGATCACCTGTCCCGGCGTGACGCCATCGCGAACACGACCGCGGACGTTCGAAACAATGTGGTGCACGTGCGCATAACTTTCCACGACCATCAGCTCATTAACTTCAACCGTGCCCGGCCGGCAGACGCGACCGAGATCGTTGCGTTCGAGGTCGATCAGCATCACGTGCTCTGCGCGCTCTTTCGGATGCGCCGTCAGTTCGCGAATGCGGGCCAGGTCATCGTCGCCCGGGACACGTGGCCGCGTGCCTGCAATAGGCCGGGTTTGGGCGGTGCCCCGGCGCACTTCTACCAGGCGTTCGGGTGACGAACTGACGACAGCCCAATCGGCCTGCTGCAGCAATCCGGCGAAAGGAGCCGGGTTGGCGTTGCGCAATGCTGCATAGAGACTCGCAGGCGTCGGGGGAGAGGCAAAGCTTGCCCGCCACGCGCGCGAAAGATTAGCTTGAAACAGATTGCCCGCGTGCAGATGCTCGTGAATGCATTCGACGCCGCTTAAGAAGAACGAAGGATCGTCTTCTTCGATGACCTCGGGTGCGGCGAGTGCAGGAATCGCTGAATCGATGTGCAGATCGGCTTCCATCGCATCGAGCAAGCTTTCTTGCCCCGCTTCCGCGACCAGTATGGTTTGCTCGCGCACGTGATCGACGATGATCGCGGCGGGGCAACGCACCGCCAGCGCTACCGGTAAATGCTGTGTTTGGCGCAAGCGCAGGCTTGGTTCTATTTCCGCAGCGAGCTCGTAAGCCAGCAGCAGTACCCAGCCACCGTGAAATGGCAGACCGTCGTCGTTGCTTTGTTCGGTGCGCTCGGCACGCCATGCAGCGTCGAGTGCATCAAGAAAACGACCCGGCACGACCGCAGCGTTTCCACCTCGCACCTGCCCGTCCGATGAAAGACTCAGCGTATCTTGCGGAAACGCGAAAAGAATGTCGTAACGCGCCTGCGCGCTGACACGCGTCACGCTTTCAAGCAACGCGGGATAGCGCTCCGGAAACGCAGCGGCCGGCGCGAGCAAATCGCGCCGGCCGGCGAGTGTACGTGTTACGCAGGTCACTTAGATGCGACGGAAGGCGAGCGTACCGTTCGTGCCACCGAAACCAAACGAGTTGGAGATGACGATGTCGAGCTTCGCGTTACGTGCGGTGTGCGGCACGAAGTCGAGATCGCAGCCTTCGCCCGGCTCATCCAGGTTGATGGTGGGCGGCAATACCTGATCGCGCAGAGCGAGGATACTGAAGATAGCCTCTACACCACCCGCCGCGCCGAGCAAGTGACCGGTGGTCGACTTGGTCGAACTCATCGCGAGCTTGTACGCGTGATCGCCGAACACGCTCTTGGCGGCGAGCACTTCGCCGAGATCACCCAGCGGCGTTGAGGTGCCGTGTGCGTTGATGTATTGCACATCCGTCGGGTTGATGCCGCCATCGCGCAACGCCGCGACCATGCAACGCGCCGCGCCTTCGCCACCTTCGCTCGGGGCCGTGATGTGAAACGCATCGCCGCTCATGCCGAAACCAACCAGCTCGGCATAAATGCGCGCACCGCGCGCCTTGGCCATTTCGTATTCTTCCAGCACCAGCACACCGGCACCGTCGGACAACACGAAACCATCGCGGTCCTTATCCCACGGGCGGCTCGCTCGGTGCGGATCGTCGTTGCGGGTGGACATCGCCTTGGCAGAACAGAAACCCGCCATCGCCGTGCCGGTGGTTGCAAACTCGGCACCGCCAGCCAGCATGACATCCGCATCGCCGTACTGAATCATGCGCGCAGCCAGGCCGATGTTATGCGCACCGGTGGTGCACGCGGTGACGCACGCGATATTCGGTCCTTTCAGACCAAACATGATCGATAGATTGCCCGACACCATGTTGATGATGGAGCTGGGCACGAAGAACGGCGACACGCGGCGCGGCCCCTTCTCGTGCAACTCAATCGACGTGTCTTCGATGGTGTTGAGGCCGCCGATACCGGCACCCACGGCCACGCCGATACGTGGCGCGTTGGCCTCCGTCACTTCCAGTCCGGAATCGCGCAGGGCCTGGGTGCCCGCCGCAACGCCGTAATGGATGAACGGATCCATCTTCTTCACATCTTTCGGTGCCATCCATTGCGTTGGATCGAAGTCGCGCACCTGACCCGCAATGCGGGTGGCATAGGCGGTGGCATCGAAATGCGTTACCGGCCCGATGCCGCTGACACCCTTGAGAATGTTTTCCCAGGCGGTGGCGATGTCGTTACCGACCGGCGAAATAATGCCCATGCCGGTCACTACCACTCGTCGTTTGCTCATGGACTTAATTTCCTTGCTGGTTCGGGATGGATCAGCCGCAAGGCATCACCCTCCACAAATTGCGATGCGCGTCGATCCTGTACACCATACGGGATCGGACGTTACACATTGCAGAAACGAAAACTGCGCCTTGATGGCGCAGGTTCCGGTATCGCTACGTAGTGCATGGGCCGCGGGCTCCGCGATCCCGACACAACGAATCATGCTCAGGCGTTAGGCTTGCTGTGAGCCTTGATGTAGTCCACAGCCTGCTGCACAGTGGTGATCTTCTCGGCTTCTTCATCCGGAATTTCGGTTTCGAATTCTTCTTCGAGAGCCATCACCAGTTCGACTGTGTCCAGCGAATCAGCGCCCAGATCGTCCACGAACGAAGCGTTCGCCGTGACCTCATCTTCCTTGACGCCCAGCTGCTCGACGACGATTTTCTTGACGCGTTCTTCGATGGTGCTCATGTTGCCTTTACCTCCCAAGGGGAATTGTTTGTCTTGCCGGACTTTTCGCCGACAAATTCTGCGGCATTGTAGTGGCTAAGCCGCGAAGCCGCCAATTATATGCCAGTGGGAACTAACCGCCACAGTGCCTGCGCCGAGGCGAAGGCGCCGATTGTCGCCTAAAAAGGACGACTTGACGACTTTTTCATATCAGCCAGGCCGCCTTGGGCCCGAAAAATTCAAACGGTGTTATGGGGTGTGGCGCACTCATGCAGGAGGCCAGCACCCGTGAAGGCCGTGAAGGCCACGATCAGGGCATGTACATGCCACCGTTCACATGCAAAGTCTCTCCGGTGATATAGCCGGCAGCAGGCGATGCGAGGAAGCCAACGGCCTTAGCAATATCGTTGGCCTCACCCAGCCGGCCAAGCGCGATCTGGCCGAGCAGCGCCTGCTTGGACTCTTCCGGCAGGCCGCGTGTCATATCGGTATCGATAAAGCCCGGCGCCACCACGTTGACGGTGATGCCACGCGAACCGATCTCGCGCGCAAGCGATTTGGAGAACGCGATGATGCCCGCCTTCGCCGCGGCGTAATTGGACTGGCCCGGATTACCGGTAAGGCCGATGACGGACGCGATCGAAATGATGCGGCCTTTGCGCGCTTTCATCATGCCGCGCATGACGGCTTTGGACGTGCGATACACCGAGGTCAGATTGGTGTCCAGAATCGCCTGCCAATCTTCATCGCGCATACGCATCAGCAATTGATCGCGTGTAATGCCTGCGTTGTTGACGAGAATCGACACTGCACCGAATTGCTTGGCGATCTCGTCGATCAATGCCTCGACGGCACCGCCATCGGTGACATTCAACACACGGCCATGTCCGCCGTGCGGAGCAAGACGTTCGCCGATGGCCGCAGCGCCGGATTCACTGGTTGCCGTACCGATAACCGTTGCGCCCATCGAGGCCAGTTCGTCCGCAATCGCCGCACCGATACCGCGGCTGGCACCGGTGACCAGTACGATTTCACCTTTCAGTGTGCTCATTCGTTAGGTTCCTTGAAAAACGAAGACCGTGAGACGCTCAAGCCCATTCACTACGTGCGGCGTCGAGATCCGCCGGCGCACCGAGCGCACGTGCTTCCACACTCTTGTCGATGCGTTTGATCAGGCCCGACAGCACCTTGCCCGGACCACATTCGGCCATGCGCGTGGCACCGCCTGCGACGAGCGTCTGCACGCATTGCGTCCAGCGCACCGGCAGATACAACTGACGTTGCAGTGCGCCGCGGATGTCGTCGATGGATGTATAGCTGCGTGCTTCCGCGTTCTGCACAACAGGAATGGCCGGTTGCTGCCAGACGATAGAAGCCATGCGTTCGCCGAGCTTGTCCGCAGCATCGCGCATCAGTGCGCAGTGCGACGGGACAGAAACGGCCAGCTTCACCGCTTTCCTCACGCCCAATTCGGCGAGCTTGGCCAATGCGCGATCGACCGCTTCGGCGTTACCGGCGATCACCAGTTGCCCCGGCGAATTGAAGTTGGCCGGCGATACCACCTGACCTTGTGCGACTTCGGCGCAAACGTTGGCAATCTGTTCGTCATCGCCGCCCAGAATGGCAGCCATCGCTCCGACGCCGGCAGGCACGGCGGCCTGCATCAGACGCCCGCGTTCGGCAACGAGCGCAGCGGCATCATGCAGCGACAACGCACCGGCACACACTAGCGCGCTGTATTCGCCCAGGCTATGGCCCGAAAGCTGCGCGGGTTGCACACCACCAAGCTTCTGCCACACACGCCACACGGCAACGCTCGCTGCGAGCAACGCAGGCTGCGTGTTTTCGGTACGGTTGAGCTGGTCTTCGGGGCCTTGTTGACTGAGTGCCCACAGGTCGACACCGGCGCCTTGCGAGGCTTCGTCGAAGGTTGTCTTGACGTCGCTGTGAACAGCAGCGAGATCGGCAAGCATGCCGACCGATTGCGAACCTTGGCCAGGAAAAACGAAGGCGAGCGATGCGGACGTTTGAGTCATGAAGAGGCGCAATTCATCGGGTAAAAACGAAATGGTGCCATCATTGCGTGACGTACGCAGCCGTATTCGGCTGACGCACATCATGTTTGTCGCAGGCGTTTGCCTGGATCAGTAGCGCAACAGTGCCGAAGCCCAGGTAAAACCGCCGCCGAAAGCTTCCAGCAGCAGGTTCTGGCCACGTTTGACCTGGCCCGAACGCACCGCGAAGTCCAGCGCGAGCGGCACCGAGCCGGAAGAGGTATTGGCGTGTTTGTCGACGGTGACGATCACCTGCTCCATCGGCATGTTCAGACGCTTGGCCGTCGCTTCGATGATGCGCAAATTCGCCTGATGCGGAATCAGCCAGTCAAGCTGGGAGGCATCCATACCGGCGGCATTCAGCGTTTCCTCGACCAGCGAATCGAGCGTCTTTACCGCAACCTTGAACACTTCGCGGCCGGACATGCGGATACGCACGCCGTGGTTGGATTCGTCCTTGAAGCCGACGGAGACACCGACCGGGTTGTAAAGCAGTTCCTTATAACCGCCATCGGCGTGCAGGCAGGTCGCGTAGATACCCGGTTCGCTGGCGGCCTCAAGCACCACAGCACCAGCGCCATCGCCAAAGAGCACGCAGGTTTCGCGCTCGTTCCAGTCGACCATGCGCGTCAGCGTTTCGGCGCCGATCACCAGCACTTTCTTCGACTGGCCACTGCGAATGAATTTGTCGGCAACGCCAAGCGCGTACACGAAACCTGAGCACGCGGCATTCACATCAAAGGCGGCGCAGCCATTCGCCCCCAGGCGATGTTGCACAAGGCATGCGGTGGAAGGAAAAATAATGTCGGGCGTGGTGGTGCCCAGAATGATCAGATCGAGCTCGGATGCTTTGACACCTGCGGCATCCAGCGCGCGTTGCGCGGCAAGCGTGGCCAGATCGCCGGTGGTCTCCCCTTCGGCCACAATATGACGTTGACGGATGCCGGTGCGGCTGTAAATCCATTCGTCGCTGGTATCGACGAATTTCTCAAGGTCCGCGTTGGTCAGAACGCGTTCCGGCAAGGCACTGCCGGTGGCCATGATGCGGGAATAAATCTGAGCCATTGAATTTCCATCAGCGGGCGGACGGTGTTGTCGTCTTCCGTCTCACATGGAGCCGGCACACCAAGACAGCAACGTTACGTTGCCTGACGCAAGAACGCAAAGCGGCGCGTCACCGCGCCGCCTTGCGGAACCGGATTCCGGAGCCTGACGGCTCGCCGGAACAACTCAGTCTTCTTCGACCACCGCAACGTTGGTGTCGACCACTTTCTTGCCGCGGTAGTAGCCATCGGCCGTCACGTGGTGACGGCGATGCACTTCACCGCTGGTCGGATCGGTGCCCAGCTGCACGGTGCTCAGCTTGTCGTGCGAGCGACGCATGCCGCGGGTCGACGGGGTCTTGCGGCTCTTTTGAACGGCCATGATGGTTCTCCAGCTAAATCAGGTCTTCTTGAGTTCGCGCAATACCGCGAACGGGTTATTGGGGCGCTCATCGGAAAGTTCTTGCTCTTCCGGCAGGCGTGTTACTTCTTCGGGCAGCTCGCTGTCCGGGTTGATCGGTATCAGCGGCAGCTCTAACAGCAGTTCGTCCTCGATGACATCCAGCAGGCTCAGCTTGTCATCCTCGCCGATCAGCAGCGGCTCGTACCCGGCCGGAAGCGCAGATTCATCGCGCTCGGAACGGATCAGACCCAATCGGCTGTCCAGCGAAACCGGCATTACGAACGGTTCGAGCGTGCGCTGACAAATCAGCCACAGAGGCGCCTGAACACGAACGCTGAGGTATGCCGTACCGTACTCGTCCCGACCGAAATCGAGGTCGTACTGCGCCAAACCTTCCGTATCTGCCAGCACTTCACAGAGGCGTGGCATGGCGGCGATGGGCAGGGACCCCTGAAACGAACGCCGCGCCGAAACCATGCGCCAAGCGTCCACGGACTCTGGCAGTGTCACGGACATAACCGGGAAATATTAAGTTTCCGGCCACTTCAAGTCAACCGTGATCGACATCGCTGATCGGGACGTAAACCGCATCACGCCGCGGATCATCGCGCTTTGCCTGAATCCGGCTCATACGGCAGACTGGTATCCATCCCCGCCCTGAGCCCAATCCAATCAGTGGACACCTACCTTTTGCTCGGTTTGGCCATCTTGTTCATTTTACTGGCCGCAGCCTTGGTGGGGGCGTTCATGCTCCGCAAAATGACTCGCCGTGCCACCAGCCTGCGCCAACTGCTGGAGCTGGCAGACCGCCTGGAAGCTGACCTAAAAGCCTGCCGGGCCCGGCTTCAGCAGGCCCACGCGGTAATGTCGCTTAACCCTGACCTTCCTGCCGCCAGCGAGCAGGAGGCGGACCATGCCGTCGAAGCTGGTTTGCGTGCCCTACTCCAGCAGCGCATCTGGATTCGCGACCGGGCTCCCACCGCCAGCCAAAGCGAGCTGGACACCGCCACGCGCGACATGGACCAGACCCGCGAACGGCTCCAGCCGCTTCTGCAGGCGCTGGGCCAAGCGCAGAGCGAGCTGGATTCCGCCATGCGTGAGCACATCCGGCAGGATGCCGGGCAGTGACGCCTCAGCGGATCGTCCTTGGCTCGACCTCGCGTTACCGCGCCGAACTGCTTGGACGGCTCGGGCTGGATTTCGAGGCCCGCGCACCCGGAACCATCGAAAATATCATCGCCAGCGAGATGCCGGCCGATCGCGCACGGCGATTGGCCATCGCCAAGGCCACGGATGCCGGCACCGGTCTGACGGACGCGCTGGTCATCGGCTCTGACCAGGTTGCCGAACTCGGCGGCCGCGTGCTCGACAAACCGGGTTCAGAGCAGCGTGCGTTCGAACAACTCGCAGCGTGCTCCGGCCATATCGTGAACTTCCATACGGCGCTTTGCTTATTCGAAACCCGAAGTGGTGAACGCCACACGCACGTCGATCTGACGCGCGTGCATTTCCGCACGCTCGATGCGGCGGAAATCAAACGCTATATCGAGCGCGAGCAACCGCTGGATTGCGCGGGCAGCTTCAAATGCGAGGGATTGGGAATCGCTCTTTTCGAGCGCATCGAGAACGTCGATCCCACCGCACTGATCGGTTTACCGCTGATCGCATTGACGAGATTGCTGCGCGACGCAGGCGTCAACATTCCCTGACGTTATTCGTCTGCCGCGGCTTGGCGCCACGCCACGCAATCGTTCGAAGTGCCGGTATCGGCACCCGCTGCAACGTGACCGCGGTAAAACGCAATGCTCTTGCGGTTGTCGAACAACCCCAGTTTTTGAACGGGCTGCAAGTTGTCGATGCGTGCGCAAAGCGAACCCAACCATGACGCACGCTCGCGCTCGCGCAACGCATGTTCGTCGACAACGAGCAACACCTGACTCCCCACATGCTCGTGACGCAAAGCCATCTCGTCCAAGCCCCATAGCGCGAGTTGTGGCGCACGTCCGTATTTCACGTTCAACGGGCTATCCAGGGAATACACCGCACGCTGGCCGTTGAATTGAAAATCGAGTTCGGCGGCCATCATAAAATTGTCGGCAACCAGCACTGCCGGCTGTGCGGCAAGCTGTACCTTTACGATATCCGCGCTCTGTTTCCAGCCGATAAAACTAGTGGGAAATGCACGCGCCGGTCCGAGCCAACGCGACGCAACAGGATTGGCAGCCAACCCCAGGTAGCACAGGCCTGCCACTTGCGCGAACAAAGCGACTCCCGCTCCGACAACCGTAAACGTGCGCCAACGGCTTTTGGCAGCCTCGCGCATCAAAACAGGCAGCGCAGCCATCAATGGCAAATATCCGGGCAATGGCCAATGCACACGAAAGCGTTGATCGTCCGCAAAAAGCCCGGCGATGAAGTAGACGATGACAAACGTGAGCGACAAATATGCGATCACATCCCACGGACCGCCTTCCCTGCGTCGACGCCAGCAACACCACCCCGCCCACAACAGACTGATGTACAGAAAAGGTGTGCACGTGACGGCTTGCTCCAATGGCTGCACCAAGGTGTCGGCATGAAAGCGCCATGGATTGCGTTCCATAAGCTGGAACGCCAACCCTGCACCGTGTTGCTGCCAGTTGGAAACAAGAAGCGGGATCAAGCCCAATGCCGCGATCAGCATGGCCAACCAGAAACCGCTACGTTTCCATTGCTGGCGGCCACGCGGAGTGAGAAGAAACAGCAGCAGACCCGCCACCATGTACATCGCCGCCCGGTAGTGGCTAAGCCAACACACCGCAAGCGCAACGCCCAGTAACAGCCAATCGCGCAAACGGTTCTCGTCCGTGGCGCGCAGAAGTGCCAACATCGCCACGGCACC
>NZ_DATHMR010000214.1:0-49402 GCF_035486915.1 Dyella sp.
GGGGAGAGGTGCGAGTACCGACTAGGGTATCGAGGTGATATCGAGGGGCTTCGAGCCATCGCAGTCCTTTTTGTGATTGCCGTCCATGCTGGTGTGCCGGGGTTAAGTGGTGGGTTTGTTGGTGTCGATATTTTCTTTGTACTTTCCGGGTTCCTTATCACAGGGTTGCTGGTAAAGGAAATTACGCGCACCGGTACTCTGCAGTTCGCCGACTTCTACATCCGGCGCATGCGCCGTTTGCTTCCTGCTTTAACTTTGATGCTTCTGGGAAGCGGTGCGCTAGCATGGTTAATACTCGCTCCACTTGCACAGTTGCCGCAGGCGGCGGCGGGCGCTAGTGCTGCTGTATGGTTTAGCAACGTTCACTTTGCAGTTCAGAAGCTGGACTACTTTTCTCCAGGCACAGAAACCAACATTTTCTTGCATACCTGGTCTTTGGGTGTGGAAGAGCAGTTTTACTTGATCTGGCCAGCGCTTATCTATGTGCTATTGAGGCACGCAGACAAAGCACGAAGCGGCGCGCGATTGCGCGTATGCATGATATTAGTTTTGGTAGTTAGTCTGGTTGCCAGCATTTGGGCCACATACGCACTGCCGCAATTTGCGTTCTACATGATGCCTCTACGCGCATGGCAGTTTGCGCTTGGAGCACTCGTATGGGTCCAATCCCAGAACGACGCCGGTTGGCTGTCGCGTGTCATGCATAACGACGATATGCGTAGTGCGGCGGGTTGGCTCGGGCTGATATTGCTTTTTGCAACGTGCACACTGCTCGACGCGAACAGGCCTTACCCTGGGTTCTACGCGCTCCTCCCCACGCTGGGTGCGGCGTTGGTCATTGCGTCTGGGAGCAATGACGCAATGACGTCGGTTCAGAGGTGCCTGTCGTGGCACCCCATGCAGGCCATCGGGCGTATTTCTTATTCGTGGTATCTATGGCATTGGCCGGCGCTTTTGTTGGGCAATGCGTTGTTTGGTTCAAATGCGCCGATATACCGATTGGGGTTTGTAGCTTTCTCGTTATTGATGGCCGTTCTTTCGTATCGATTTGTCGAGTCGCCGATACGACATCAAGGTTGGTGGCTTGTTCATAAGCGGGTAACGGTCTATGGCGCAGCAGCGCTAGTTGCGCTTTGTATTATTGGGTCGTCGCAGTGGTATAGGCATGCGGGTGATCGGATAAATGATCCTGAGCAGAAGCGCATTGCCATGTCGCATGAAGACTCTCCGGTCATTTATGCTCAGGGCTGCGATGATTGGTACTCCAGTGCTCGCGTAAAAGTGTGTGCATTCGGTACGCCGAATGCACCGCACACTGCCGTGCTTTTGGGCGACAGCATCGCAGGTCAGTGGTTTCCGGCGGTGGTGAAGGTATTCGGCGGTGCTGATTGGCGTTTGCTCGTGCTGACCAAATCATCGTGTCCGATGGTTGATCAGTCGATCTTCTACGCGCGGATTGGCCGAATCTATAGTGAATGCACGACGTGGCGAAATGCTGTGTTGGCGTACCTTGCAAAGATAAAGCCGGACGTCGTTGTGCTGAGTTCGTTCCCTAACAACGCGCTAGCGCCTGAGCAGTGGGTGAGTGGCTCTCAGCGTGTGATGCAATCTCTAGGTGCGGTTGCGACAAACGTATATGTGTTGCGTGCCACCCCCCATTTGCCCTTGGATGGCCCCGATTGCCTGGCCGAATACGCGGGGCGCCCCAAGTGGTTGCCGCAAAACAATGGCGATTGCAGTTTCCCGTCGAAGGATAGTCAGGCGGACGCTATTTATATGTCCATACGAGAGGCAGCAAAGCCGTTCGGAAATGTCCATGTCGTGGATATGAGCGATGCGATATGTCCAGGCAGTATTTGTAATGCCGAAAGAAATGGGATGATCGTCTTTCGCGATTCACAGCACATGACGGCAACCTTTGCTGCTTCTCTTGCGCTAGCGCTTGGTGGCAGGCTTCAACTGGAACGAGAGCCTGAATCGGATGGGCACGCCAAAGCATCCAGATAGTTAACGGATCTTCTTTTTACGTTCGGTGTTAGTGCGAAGTTTTTCTTGATGTCCACGCCAAGGCGAGCCAGCAGGGCAGCGCAAACAAAATCCACGGTTGGTTTTGCTGTACGACGCCAGGTAGCAGGTGAAGCAGCAACGCGACGAGCAGTGCGGCAAGTTGCGCCATCAGCACGCCGTTCGCGAGGCGCGAAGGCTGGAGACGTCGGCGTGCGCACCATAGCGATCCGATAAGAACGAATGCCAGCGGATTGAACAGCAGAAGGTTTGCATTGGCCCACGCCGAGTGATGCTCGGTGAGGCTCCAGAGAATCAGCATCAGCAGGCCGGATAGGCCCGCAAAGATCAGGAAAAGACTGCCAAGCAACGCAAAGGCGAGCTTTGCGCTACGCCAGGCGATGACGATCAACGCAGCGAATATCAATCCTGCGATGCCCAGTGGCATGCGCAAGTCGGGCGCTGTATTCGGTGGGACATCCAGGCGATTGGGGGAGAGCACATCTTCGCTTTGCACCAGCGGATGTGTGCCGCCGTGTCCGTCGTCAATGGCAATCGCGCGGATATTGTTTTGTAGCGTTTCCGGAAGAAAGCTTTCTTTCCATGCGGAAAGCGGCTGATCGGCGTAAGGCCCGAGACCGAGATCCATGATAAGCATTAGCCACGGCTGCGCGCTCATCAGGCGCACGGTTTGCTGGCGATAGGTCATGCCGCCGGGGATCGCGGTCAGACGCGTTTTGATGATGCCACCCAGTGCGCGATCGAGCGCATCGCGCACGCGCGTGGTGCAGTTGTCGGCGTAGTAGTCGTAGTTGTAGCCGACATTCTCGGGGCGAAGATTCCAGAAGAGGAAATCGCGCAGCGCGGCAGCTTGATCGGGCGTCAGTGCAAGACGCTGGCGCGTGATCGAACGGCCGACTTGCCTGTAATAGTCTTCTTCGTCCGTCGTGGGTTCGGCGTCCATCAGGTAATGCATGCGGCCGCGCGCGAAGTTGAGAAAGAAGTTTTTCTCGTCGAAGTTGAACATGCCGTAGTTGAAGTCGACTTCTTCGCCGCTGACGGTATCGCGTAGTTCGATGGCGTCATGGCCGAAACGTTCCCAGTAGATGTCGCCCGGGCCGTACGTGATCAGCGAGACTTCGAGATTCGCGCCGGGCGCGTTCTCCACTTCCGCCAACGCGGGCACGCTCACGCTGCATAGAATCAGGGTAAGGAACAGCAGCAGGCGACCGGCGAGCGTCATGGGCGAAACCGTTGGAGGAAAGTACGTAGCTTATCGGGGAAGGGCGCGCCTGCCGATGACGGGCAGGCGCGATCTTGCTTAGCGGCGAACCACGCGGAACTGCTGTACGCGGCGGTCGTCGGATTGGGTGACGTGGAATTCGAAGTTGCCGATGGCGATCTGTTCGCCCACTTCCGGCAGATGACCGAATTCGGAAGTGGCCATGCCGCCGATGGTGTCGAACTCTTCATCGGAGAACGAGGCACCGATTTCTTCGTTGAAATCCGCAATTGGGGTGAGGGCATCCACAATCCACTCGCCGTCGGATTGGGCGTGCATCAGATCGGGCTCTTCCTCGTCGTCGTGCTCGTCATCGATCTCGCCGACGATTTCTTCCAGCACGTCTTCGATGGTGACAAGACCGGCGACACCGCCGTATTCGTCAACCACCAGCGCCATGTGGTTACGGCTGCGGCGGAATTCGGCCAACAGCACGTTCAGGCGCATCGATTCGGGAATCAGCACCGCTGGACGCAGCATCGAGCGGATGTCGAAGTCATGGCCGTTGCCGAAGTACTTCAGCAGATCCTTGGCGAGCAGGATGCCGAGGATGTCGTCCTTGTCTTCGCCGTGCACAGGGAAGCGGGAGTGCCCGGATTCCACCACGGCGGCGAGAATCTCGTCGAGGGGTGCGTCAACGTCGATCATGACGATCTGTACGCGAGGCACCATCACGTCGTCGACGTTGAGCTCGGTGACTCGCAGTGCGCCTTCCAGCATGGGAAGGGTATCGGCGCTAAGCAGGCCGTTGGCCTGGGCGGTTCGCAACTCGTCGATCAGTTCTTTGCGGTTGCGTGGCTCGCCGGAAAACAAATGGCCCAGTCGATCCCACCATTTTCGGTGGGCCGGGCCGCTGGTACTGCCAGGGTCCTCGTTCATTACGCGTGCGGGTGCAGCCCGTAGAGGGCGGAAGGTTCAGTTTAGCGGAAAAATCGTGACGGTTCCGGAACAAGGCCTTCTGGGAATGGGAAGCCCATCCCCGATTTACGCCTGCGGCCCGACATACTTTATCGGGCGGCGATGGCAGCCTGCCGCAGCGAAACGGCTCCGGATGGGGCATTGCCCCTGCCGTTCGAGGCCGAGACTTCACGCCAGCCGCCGCCCAGCGCCTTGTACAAATTGACCTGGTTGACCGCCTGATCCAGCTCCAGGCTGACCAGTTTCTCCTGGGCGTTATAGAGCGAGCGTTGGGCGTCCTGGGTGGCTAGATAGTCGTCCATGCCGTCCTTGAAGCGCTCCTGGGAGATGGTGTAGACGCGCTGCGACTGGTCCACAAGTTCTTGCTGGGCCTGTAGTTCCGGCACGATATGGTCACGCACGGCCAGGTTGTCGGCCACTTCGCGGAAGGCTTCCTGGATGGTTCCTTCGTAAGCGGCGACCGCTCCACTATCGCGGGCTTTGCTGGCGCTGAGTTCGTTCTCGTTCTTGCCCCAGTCCAACAGCGGCACGCTGCCGGAGACACCGGTGCTCCAGGCCGCCGAGCTGGCGCGAAATAGGTTGGACAAGCCCCCGCTCAGGGTGCCCAGCACGGCGGTCAGCGCGATATTGGGGAAGAACGCCGCGCGTGCGCGTCCAATATCGGCGTTGGCAGCGCGCAGTCGATCTTCCGCCGCAACGATGTCGGGGCGGCGATCCAGCAGCGAGGAGGGTAGGCCGGCCGGTACATCGGTCAACAATGGCGCTTGCCATGGACGCGGCGTCGCGTAGTCGGGTAGCACGGGTTGGCCGATCAGCACCGCCAATGCATCCATGTCCTTGGCGATGCGTATCTGCATGTCCTGCACGTCCACTTGCGCGGCGTCGACCTGCGTTTGGGAACGACGCATATCGAATTCCGACACGCCACCGTCGCGATAGGCCTTTTGCATCACGTTTGCGTGGCCGTTCTGATCGGCTTCGGTTGCTTGCGCCAATTGCAGCAGCGCGCGGTCCGCGTTGAGCGCCAGATAGGCATTGGCCACTTCGCCAATCAGCGCGATACGCGCGGCTTCGTAATCGGCTTCGCTGGCCTGGGCCAATTTGCCGGATTCGTGAGCGATGGCGCGTTGATGGCCGAAGAAGTCCAGCTCGTAGCTCGTCATGCCCGCCTGCACCTGATACGTATTGAACGTCGCCGCGCTGTTGCGGTTGTTCTCGATCGGACCGAGTAAGCCCGCAGCAGGCTCTTGCGTCATCGCAGGCAGGCGCTGGCGTCCGGCGTAGCCTTGCAGGTCGATTTCAGGGAACAGGCTGGCGCGCGTTTCGCCATAGTCGGCCCGTGCTTCGGCCATCTTGGCGGCGACGACGCGCAGGTCGCGGTTGTCGGTCAACGCAATCTCGATCAAGCGTTGCAGCACCGGATCCTTGAAGAACGCATGCCAGTCCATTTCGGCCGCATTGATCGATGCGGTACCCGATGTTGTGTCCGCGCTCGACGGATAACTGTTGGGCACAGGCATCGCCGGGCGCTGATACGTCGGCTCCATTGAGCAGCCGACCAGCGCGCAGCTGGCAACAGCGGCGGAAAAGAGCAGTGACTTCATAACAGTCTCCCGAATCATCGCGAAGGAAAGAGGGATACGCCGGCCATGCGCATCAGTTGCGCGAACGCGCGCAGCGGGTGGGCTTTCACGGCAATGTTGTGCGGTGCCTGGCAGAAGATCAGTTTGATCAGGCGATGCCGCGTTGCTTCATCCGGCTCGAACTGCACGCAAAGGCGGCATTTCCCCAAACGGCTGACTCGCGCAGGGACCCAGCCAACTTCCGGTACCGACACTTCCAACGCTTCGCCGACCGCCGGCATCGCCGGTCCGCCACGCAACGCGGCGCCGCCGAGTGAGATGTCGATAAATTCGCTGTGGCGCACATGGTGGCCTTGTCGCCAATGCGTCGCGCGGGTGAACGGAAAGCGCTCTTCCTGTCGAGGCCGCGGCAAGTCCACGCAGGCGGCAATGGCGGCCAGATCCAGCAACAGCGCAATCAGCGTCCACGCCAGATTGAAAATGATGCCGCCGCTCATCTGTGCGGTCATCACGGTATTCACCGCACCTGCGATCAGGAAGAGCATCAAGCCGATGAAGAAACCGGCGAGTTTCCAGTGCACGACTACCTTGCTGCGATCCAGGCCTTTGGCGGTGACCTTGAATGGACGTCCAAACGGACGAAAGCATGCGGAAATAATGGTCCTGGTCACTGCATAGGCGGCCACCAGCTGCGTCACCTCGGTAAAGATCGGTAGCGTCTTGCGTTCGGTGATCCACGGGCCGTAGAACCAGAATCCGACCAGTGCCGGCACACCGTAGAACATGAACTCCTCGGGCGTGGTGTAGAACGCGGCGATACCGAAGTACCAGTACAGCACTGGCGCAATCAGCATCAGCAGCAGGAACGGCTTGCCGATCCAGTGCAGCATGCCGTGCAGATAGTGCAGGCGGTCGATCAGGTTGTAACCCTCGCCGCGTAGCGGGCCGTTCTTCAGCAAGGCAACTTGCATGGTGCCAAGGCACCAGCGGCCGCGTTGGTTGATGTATTCGATCAGGCCCTCGGCGGAAAGGCCCACTGAGAGTCGCTCGTTGAGCCAGCGCGTGATGTAACCGCCTTTGCGCAGCACGTACGTCGTGTGGATGTCTTCGCAAACGCTGTCGGTAGGAAAACCGCCGGCCGCAGTGATCGCCTCGCGCGACACCACAAACGAAGTGCCCACGCAGAACGCCGAATCCCACGCGTCGCGTGACGGCTGGAAGACATCGAAGAACACCCGTTGTTCGTCCACCCAGCTATCGGTCGTGCCGAGGTTGTGCTGAATCGGATCGGCGTTGTAGTAGAACTGTGGCGTTTGCACCAGCGCCACGTTCTTTTCGCTGAACAGGCCCAGCACGCGGTAGAGAATGTTTTTCTGCGGCGCAAAGTCGGCATCCAGTACCAGGATGTATGGCGCATTGGTCACTTGCGCAGACAATCGCAGGCCGTTGTTCATGTTGCCCGCCTTCGCGTGGCGATTGTCCGGTCGGCGAGCGTAGTGCACGCCCATCCTTGCGCAGTAGTCGCGCAGCCAATCGCGCCGCGTGTCGTCCAGCACCCAGACATTGACATGCGGATAGTCGATGGCTTTCGCCGAGACGATGGTTTTTTCGAGAATCTGCAGGTCTTCGTTATAGGTCGCGATAAATACATCGACTGCCGGAACGTTGTTGCCAGCCTTGCGCAGTCGTGCTTCGCCCGCATCGGCGTAAGGACGCGAATCGCGCCGGCGCACCATCACCACAATGGTCGCGAGCGTGTACACAATGGAGATCATCTCGAACGCATAGAACACGTACGACCACACACTGGCGAAGCCATGCGTGGGGTCGGGCAGCGTTTCGGTGCTGCGCCATAGCGCATAGCGCAGCAATAACATGCCGGAAAATGCGCCGAATATCAGTCGAGCCCATGCGTGATGCGGATTCGTCAAGCGTGACATACCGAAACCGAACAGCACGGTCAGACCGAGCAATTGCAACACGTTCATCGTGTCGGCGGAGGAGATCATGGGCTGCTCTCCGCAAGTGTGTTGCCCGTGTTGGCGATCGGGCCGCCAGTGAAGGGGTTCCAACTCTTCGCGGCGATGGCTGCCCACGCGGTCGCACCCAGGTGCGGCTGGTGGTAGTAGAAGAAATCGGCATAGGTCGATGTGGGTCCGATCGCAAAATCGGTGCTGATGCGTGGCTGCGGCGTCGCGTAAAGCATGCCGTCGCCGCTACGCTGCGCGGCGATCACTTGCCATAACGCATCGGGTACGGGCTTGTTGCTTGCCTGCATCGCAGCGGCAACCTGCGCGCTGCCTTCGGTCCACATGCCATCGGGTTGACGCCGATAGCCGTAGCCGTCGCCGCTGCGATGCTGCGCATCGACCCACATCCAGACCTGATTCCATTCGGCGGGATGCGGATGGAAAGCGAGCAACGGCCACACCTGCGCATCCAGTCCGGATTTGTCGCGCGAAAGTGTCTTGCCATCGTCGAGCGTGCCTACGAGGAAACGATGTTGTTCGTCGTCCCACATGGCCTTGACGAAGCTGGATGCAACGTTCGCCTGTTGCGCAAGCGTGGCATCGGCACTGTCGCGGTTGGCCCAGGTAGCGGCCGCATAGATATCGATGTTGTGCTCGGTTGCTTTCCAGTGTTGTGCGCGCTGAGCGTTGTCGTAGCCGAACAGGCCCCCTTCGTAGGCAAACGGGGCTGTGCCTGATACGTGGGCTTGAATCCAATGCAACTGCGCGACGGCGGCATCCAGATAGCGCCGATCATGTGTGTTGTCATAAACGGTGAGCAGCAGTAACGCGGCCCACGCGACGTTGCCTGTGGCGGTGCCGACTTGGTACGGATCCTGGCTCCAGTAATTGCCCTTGCTTTGCCAATAGCCCGGCAGTTCGACTTTGTTGCCATCGATGACGCCGCCACGATAGGCATTGCGCAGTCGCCCATCCTTGAACGTGGGATCGTGCGCAGCAGCGAGCACGAACGCGTCGGCGATGCGTTTTGCCTGTGCGGGCTCTCCGCACGCGGTGAGGGCAATGCCGGCCAGTGCGTTGTCATAGACAAACGCCACGTTCTGGAGTGCGCGGGTCGACTCATCGCCTTGCTTCAGGCTCGGATAACTCGGCAGCAACATCGGGCCACTACCGGGTATGGCCGTCGCTGCCGAACGCAATGCCGCGCACGTGCCGTCGGCCAACTGCTGTTGTGCCGCTGAGGTGGCGTGCACCGGGGTCGATGCCATCGTCATGAAGATCAGGCCAATGCTCGTCGCGAAGTGCCATCGTCTGGACATGTCGGTCTCTCTTCGTCGATACGTCACATCAAACTCGCCGTTACGCTGCGGCCAGGCATGCAGGTGGGCGGTGCGGCATTGCTACGGTCGTTGTCCCACTGCGCGAGCGCGTAGACGGAACCGTCTTCGGCATACGGGAACGGTGCGCTGAAGCCATTCTGCATGGATTCGGTGGCCTTGGGCAGCAACTGCGTGATGTGTGCGTCGCGCGCTCGCGCGCCGTCATTGACGCGCACGCGCAACTCTGTGCCGATGTTCAGGCGAGATGCCATGCGTGCGGGAAACACCGCAACGACGTCGGTCTTGTTGCAGTCCGTCGCACGCACGAGCGTGGATCCGGCGCTAACTTGCGTGCCGACCGGTGCGACCACTTCTTGCGCCGTTCCTGCCGAATAGGCTTTGACGACATAGTCCGAGAGCGTTTGTACGCGACCTTGTTCGTGATCGATCAGCTGGTTGAGGTTGGCGAGCTGCGTGCCCAGTGCATCGGCTTGCGCTTCCTCGTCCTTGATGCTGTTTTGCAGATCGGCGCGGCGCTGCGACAGTTGCGGCAATTGACCGTTGCTGTCCTGACCGGCGGAAACGTAGATCCCCCGCTTTGCCGCATCGATGCCGGCACCTACGCTATCTGCGTTCTGATCCATCGCATCGGCTTCGCTGCGTGCAGCATCGGCTTCGGAGCGCGCTTGTTCTACCGCGGCTGCGCTGATCGCACCGTCGCGTTCAAGTGCCATGGCTCGCGCGTATTTGGCATCGAGTTCTTCCAATTTCGCCGAGGTGGCGTCTTGTTGTGCCTGGATAGACTCATACGTGCTTTGCAACTGACTGACGCTGGCTTGTTGATATTTTTTGTACTGTCCGTTGGTGTAGTCGAGCATGCGTTGATCGGCTTGCAAGTGGCTGCGCAGATCGTCTAGATGGCCTTGCAGTTCGAGCCGCTGGGTGAGCAGGGTGGTCAATGCATCGCGGGCCACCGTAGTGTTCTTTACGGTCGCAACAGGTTGTCCCGGCTGGATGGCTTGTCCGTTCTGCGCATACTGGGCGGTGACGGTGCCGCTGATCGGCGTGGTGATCAAAACGGCCGGCGCATTGAGAACGGCACGCGTCGCGCTGGTGGATACCCACGGCTCAAACAACGTGGTGAGCAACAGCCACCCGATGAATGCCATCAGGGCGTAGCCGGCAAGACGCGGCACGAACGCTAGCGGAGATTTTTTGGTTGGACTTATTTCGCGAGCGGGTATCGGTTGAGTTTGTGGTAGCGGGTCAGTGGGGAGTAGCTGATTTTTCAAAACACATCGCCTCTGTGGATTGACGTCGCGCAGACGCCTACACCCGTACGCCGAAGCGGGGCGGAAGAAAAAGCACATCTCATATCGAGATGGCGCAACAGATTTGCTTATGTCCGACGCGCAGAAGGCTTACATGCCGCGAGCCGTCGTTATGACGGGTCCTGATTGATGCGCTGCGTCAGCGTCGAACACGTAAAGAAATAGTTGGAACGCCATGAACCGACGCTGTCTTCAACAACGTAAGTGCGCTAATCAGTTAGATTTGAGTTCAAAAAATGAATGTGCTTCATTTGATGCATACATATCTTCGACAATGGGTCGACAGACATATCGCATGTAACTGGCGCATTGCAGCACGTTGTGGTGCTAAGTGATTGATAGTCATCTATGGAGGATGACATGCCACGGTCATGCGAGATGAAGCGATGAAACGCATACGTTTTCATTGCGCTGCACGTCACCATGAATAGCGACGTGACGTTGAACGCCTACACGTCGTGTTCGACCGCGTAAGGATCGGCGATGCCGAGTTTGGCGAGAATACGTCTTTCGAGCGTTTCCATCGCTTCAGCTTCCGTATCGTCGATGTGATCGTAGCCCAGCAGATGCAGGATGCCGTGCACGGTCATATGCGCCCAGTGGTCGCGTGCACGCTTGCCTTGTTCGACCGCTTCGCGAGTGACTACCGGCGCGCAGATCGCCAGGTCGCCGATCAACGGAAGCGTCACGCCTGGCGGTAGCTCCACCGGAAACGACAGGACGTTGGTGGCGTAATCTTTGTCGCGATAGTCGCGATTGAGGCGCCGGCCTTCGCGTGTGCCGACGATACGGATCGCCAGCTCCGCCGGCTTGCGTCGCTTGGCGCCCGTGAGCGCGGCATCTGCCCAGCGGCGAAAGCTCAGTGTCGACGGCAAGCCCGTGCGTGCCACGCCGTAATTGACGTGAACAACGTGCGAACGTAAAGCGGTCTTCTTACCTGGCGTCATTTCCCGGTTTTCCCGTTGCTTGATCGGCATTGGTCGATTCCTCAAAGGCCTCGTACGCACGCACGATTTTAGCGACCAGAGGATGACGCACGACATCGCGCGAGGTAAAGAAGGTGAAGCTGATGCCTTCCACGCCACGTAACACTTCGACGGCGTGGCGCAGACCCGAGCGTACATGGCGGGGCAGGTCGATCTGGCTGACGTCGCCGGTGATCACCGCGACCGAGCCGAAGCCGATGCGCGTGAGGAACATCTTCATCTGCTCGACGGTGGTGTTCTGCGCTTCGTCGAGAATCACGTACGAATCGTTGAGCGTGCGACCGCGCATGTAAGCGAGCGGTGCGATCTCGATCACATTGCGCTCGATCAGCTTGGCGACTTTTTCGAATCCGAGCATTTCGTAGAGCGCGTCGTAAAGCGGACGCAGATACGGGTCCACTTTTTGCGATAAATCACCGGGAAGAAAGCCGAGTTTTTCGCCAGCTTCCACCGCAGGACGAACCAGCAGCAAACGTTGCACGCGATTGGCTTCGAGTGCTTCGACCGCACTGGCTACAGCAAGATATGTTTTGCCGGTGCCAGCGGGGCCAACACCGAAGCTGATGTCATGTGTGGTGATCGCGTGCAGGTAACGTGCCTGATTCGGACCGCGCCCTTTGATGACGCCGCGCTTCACCTTGATGGCGACTTCCTGTGCGCTCTCGGCGGCACCTTCGGTAATCGCATCGATACCGGAATCGGCGAGCTGCAGATTGATCTTCGCACCCGTCAGCGACTCGTTTTCGGTCGCTGCGTAAAGTGCCTTCAGCACTTTCTCGCCAGCGCGTGCGGCGCCTTCTTCTCCGATCACCTGAAACAGGTTGCCGCGGTGATCGATTTCCACGCCCAGGCGCAATTCCACCTGACGCAGATGTTCGTCGAACGGGCCGCACAAGTTGGCGAGCCGGGCGTTGTCTTCCGGATCGAGGGCGAAGTCGCGTTGATTCAGGCCGTTGGTCATGGAGTCATGTCGAATTGCGTGAGTTGATACGTCGTCCCGGCTTTCGCTAAGACGAAGGCGTGACCAGTTACATAACCGTCGCTAAATCGAGTCGGTAGAAACGCGTGTCGACCGGCATGAACAGGAAACGTGCTGGCAAGCTTGTTTTCTCGATCGGCGAAAAGCCGTGCTTTTCGTAGAAGCGATGCGCAGCGTGGAATTTTTCGGTGGTACCCAGAAAGATGTTTTGCACGTCGTGTTGCCGTGCCCAATGTACCGCAGTGTGCAGCAGCTTCAATGCTACGTCCCACTCGGTGCCACGATACTCTGTTGCTACAAACATTTTGCGCAAGGCGACGCTGCGCTCGCCGATATCCTTCAGTGCGATGGTGCCAATCACCGTGTCGTCATGCAGCGCCACCCAGAAATTGCCGGTGCCGGACTGATAGAACTCGGGGATGACCGAAAGATCGGGCTGCCGTGCCAAGTCGATATCGAAACCGAATTCGTCCCGTTGGATGGAGACGATCAACGCTGTCGCTGCATCGAAATGCTCGGGCTGGTACGGCATCAACCGGATGCGTGTGTCCGAGCTTGCGGCGTCTGCGCCCATGCGAGATTCAGGCGGCCTGACTGTCCGCGCTGCCAATCCGTCCACGCAGCGAATTGCTCATCGCTTCGGTGATCACTACATCCACGAATTGACCGATCAGACGGGCGGGGCCAGGGAAGTTCACGTAACGCATGTTTTCGGTGCGCCCCGTGAGTTCGTTCGGGTTCTTCTTGCTTGGCTTTTCAACCAGTACGCGCTGCACGGTGCCGACCATCGCTTCGTTGATCTTCTTCGCGTTGGTGTTGAGCACGGCTTGCAGTTGCGCGAGGCGTTCGTGTTTCAGGGCAGCGGGCGTGTCGTCCGCGAGGTTCGCGGCAGGTGTGCCGGGACGCGAAGAGAAAATGAAAGAGAAGCTCTGATCGAAACCGATGTCGTCGATCAGCTTCATCGTCTTGGCGAAATCGTCATCCGTTTCGCCCGGGAAGCCGACGATGAAATCGGACGAAATACAGATATCCGGGCGCACAGCACGCAGCTTGCGGATCTTCTGCTTGAACTCCAGTGCTGTGTAACCGCGCTTCATTGCTGTAAGAATGCGATCGGAGCCCGCCTGCACCGGTAGATGCAGGAAGTTGGCGAGCTTGGGCACGTTGGCATACGCCTCGATCAACGAGTCGGAAAACTCCAGCGGGTGCGAGGTGGTGAAGCGGATACGGCCGATGCCTTCGAGCTGTGCAATCGCGTGGATCAGCACGGCGAGGTCGGCGGTGCCGCCGTCGTGCGTGGGGCCGCGATAAGCGTTGACGTTTTGGCCAAGCAGGATCACTTCGCGCACGCCCTGATCGGCGAGTTGCGCGACTTCGACGATCACGTCGTCGAATGGGCGGCTGATTTCCTCGCCGCGGGTGTAAGGCACCACGCAGTAAGAGCAGTACTTGGAGCAGCCTTCCATGATCGAGACGAAGGCGGTCGGACCTTCGGCGCGCGGCTCGGGCAGGCGGTCGAACTTTTCGATTTCGGGGAAGCTGATGTCGACCTGCGGTTTGCCGGTGGCGCGCTTGGCCTCGATCAGCTCGGGCAGGCGATGCAGGGTTTGCGGGCCGAAGACCAGGTCTACGTAGGGGGCGCGCTTGATGATCGCCTCGCCTTCCTGCGAGGCCACGCAGCCGCCCACGCCGATCAGCACCTGCCGGTCGCCCTGCTTGTATTCCTTCCAGCGGCCGAGCTGGCTGAAGACCTTCTCCTGCGCTTTTTCGCGGATCGAGCAGGTATTGACCAGGATCACGTCCGCTTCGGACTCATCCTGGGTCAATTCCAGGCCGTGCGATGCCTTCAGCACGTCGGCCATTTTGGCCGAGTCGTACTCGTTCATCTGACAGCCGTGGGTCTTGATGAAAAGCTTGCCGCTCATGGCGTTGGGTACCGTGGATTCGGAGGGCGCGGAGCGCTGGTGCGCCGAACCGCGCAGTTTACTAGCCCGCGCGCCCACCCGCCACTGAGCCGGTCTTGGCGGATCAAGCACTTGCGGCTATGTCCTGGCGCACGAAATACACATTTTGTACTTGGCGTCGGCCCTGCGTCGGGGCACACTCCGCCCATGCCCGTAGCCGTACGCCAAGGGGGAGGCGCCGGCCCCCAGGCATGTAGCCTCCCCATGCTCGTGATGACTTTGTTGAAGGTCACGCTGAGCTGTGCGCTGCTATTGATCCTGTTCCGGCCGACACCTGCGCACGCTGGCGCGGTGTATCGCTGCACGGGTAGCAACGGCGAGGCGGTGTTCTCGGGCACGAAGGTGGGGTATCACGACTGCAAGCAATTGATGTCGTATGAGGCCACGCCATCGCATCCATCGACTTCACATCAGGTCGCATCGCACGGCGTGACGTCGCTTGCATGGGTGACGGGTTGGGCGGACACGACGGCGACAGCGATCGCGCCCATCGTGGCGTCGCTGGATCGCGTTGAAGGCAGTGCGGACACCACGGCACATGCGATGCCGCACGCGCAGCAAAACCCGAATCCAACCATCTTTACCGGTAAGCCGGGGCAATGGACGTATAGCCAATCGGCCGATGCGCTGCCAGGGTCGCTTGCTTCAAACGCTCCCGTGGACTCATCGGAAAATCGTGTTCTGCGCGGAGCCGTGTATCGCGTCGTACACCGCGACGGTAGCGTGGAATACACCAACATTGCGCCTAGTGGTGCGCCGTCGAAGAATGTCACGCGGCTTTTCAGCTATATCGCGACATGCATGGCGTGCGATCTGCATTCGCCGATTCACTGGGACACGGTGCATCTCAACACCTCCGACTACGCCAGCATCATTCATCAGGCGAGTCTCGAATCGGGCGTGGATGAAGCATTCATTCGCGCGATCATCCATGCGGAAAGTGCGTTCAATCCGCACGCGATGTCGTTGAAAGGTGCGCAGGGATTGATGCAGTTGATGCCCCTTACCGCGAACGACATGGGCGTGGCGGATGCATTCGATCCCGAACAGAACATTCGCGGCGGCGCGCGTTATCTCAGCCTGTTGCTGAAGTACTTCAATGGCGACCGGCGACTGACTGCCGCTGCCTACAACGCGGGACCTGCGGCCGTGCAGCACTACAACGGCGTACCGCCGTTCGCGGAAACTCAGGTTTATGTCGAGCGTGTAGGGGAGCTGCTTCAGCGTTATGACAAAGCGCTGCACCCGCCGTTACCGGCGAGCATGTAACGACGCTTAATTGCTTTGCACGCCTGCGCTACTTGATGACGATGCGACGGTTGGGGTCTGCGACGGACGCTGCGTGACAGTCAGCATCAGATGGAACGGCACGCCGTTGCGCAAGCCCGATAGCTCAACCTTCCTGCCAGGTTTGAGCGCAGCCTCCTGGCGGCTCAGATCTGCCGGATCGCGGATGTCGTTGTTGCCAAGCTGCAGCAGGATATCGCGGGGCTGTAGCCCCGCCGCCGCAGCGGGACCGCCCGCAATCACCTCGGTGACCTGCGCACCGCGCGTGGCGGCGGCGGGCAATCCGCTGTCGGCCGACACTGGCACGAAGCCGTAATCGGCGCCCAGCCATCCGCGGATCACATGCCCGTTGGCGATCAGTTGGTGCAGAACATCTGTCGCCGTATCGACGGGAATGGCAAAGCCGATGCCTTCGGCATTCGCCGCCTGGCCGATCAGCAAGGTGTTGATGCCGACCAGGTCGCCATTGCTGTTGACGAGCGCGCCGCCGGAATTGCCCAGATTGATGGCCGCGTCCGTCTGCAGGAATTCCTCCGGACTGCTGTTGCTGAGCTGTCGCCCGATGGCGCTGATGATGCCCATCGTTACGGTCTGGTTGAGGTTGAGCGGATTGCCGATGGCAAGCACCACGTCGCCGACGCGAAGCTTCTTCGGGTCTGCCATGTTGATGACGGGGAGGTTGACCGCATCGATGATCTTGAGCACGGCCAGATCCGTCTCTTCGTCGGCGCCGACCAGCTTGGCCTTGGCCACGCGATCGTCATAGAGAAGGATTTGGATGTCGTCGGCGTTTGCGATCACGTGATTGTTGGTCAATATGTAACCGTTCGCACTCACGATCACGCCTGAGCCGAGGTTCTGCTCGCGGCGATTGACGGGCGGCCCCGCCGGCATACCCCCAAACAGCTGTTGCATCTGCGGGTCGGTGAACATGCGCACCGGCTGCTCGGTAACAACCTTGTTTGCGTAAATGTTGACCACCGAGGGCGCCGCCTTGGCGACCGCATCGGCGTAGGAAAACGGCGCGGCGGTGGAGGGCGATGTCTCTGTTGTCGCAGGTGCGCTGATGGCCGTCTCGGTGGCGTTATGCTGCAACCCAAAGCGCGCGCGCAAGCGGTCGCCGATTCCAGGCCAGAACAAACTGATTACGAAGGCAATAGCCAGCCCAAGCACCACAAATCGGGCAACAAAGGCGACGATGCCGGCGGCATGCTTCATGTCGTAATGCAATCCGTTGAACCGGTTTGTGGAGTGTGGCGGAGCGACGTGACCGCCTGTGCGGTTTTATTGTAGGGTTCAAGACCTGAGGCTACACTAACGCGATTTTTGTAGGTAACGCGATTTTTGCAGGGGCACGATCCTGGGGCGGTCGGCGAAGCGCAATCTTTTTCGCCGCGACGGCAGTGTCTGGTTTCTGCAGTGTCTATAGCATGCAAGTACCGGAGAGCCTGATGGCGAACGAAGTCGTCGATCAAGGCCGCCGCCGTTTTCTCACTGCGACCACAGCTGTGGTTGGGGGAGTGGGCGTGGTGGCGGCAGTAGTGCCCTTCATCAAGTCGTGGGAACCAAGTGCAAGAGCGAAGGCTGCTGGTGCTCCCGTTACCCAGTCGTTGAAGAAGGTCGAACCGGGTCAGCAATTGATCGTGGCCTGGCGCAGTCTCCCGGTCTTCATCGTCAATCGCACGCCGACACAGCTCGCTGCATTGCCAAAGCAGGACCCTCGTCTGGTCGATCCGACCTCGACCGGTTCGTCTGTCGATCAGCAACCGAAGTACGCGCAAAACGGTACGCGTTCGATCAAGCCCGAATGGCTGGTGATGGTCGGCATCTGCACGCACCTTGGCTGCGTACCCGATTTCGTGGGTGAGATGAAGCCCGAGCCGTTCGATCCGAACTGGCAGGGCGGTTACTACTGCCCCTGTCACCACTCGCGCTACGACATGGCCGGTCGCGTCTATCAGGGCGTACCTGCGCCGAAGAACATGGTCATTCCGCCCTATCAGTATCTCGATGACTCGACGATCCAGATCGGCGTAGATGCTCAGGGGGCTGCGTAATGGCAAACGTCTTCGCAAGCATTGCCGATTGGGTCAACGATCGCGCGCCGAATCTGGCGCCGACGTACCGCAAGCACATGACCGAGTATTACGCGCCGAAGAATTTCAATCTTTGGTACTACTTCGGTTCGCTCGCGTTGCTGGTGCTGGTCAATCAGATCGTCACCGGCATCTTCCTCACTATGAACTACGACCCGAGCGCGGCAGGAGCCTTCGACTCGGTGCAGTACATCATGCGTGATGTGGAGTGGGGCTGGCTGATTCGCTACATGCACACCACGGGTGCATCGCTGTTCTTCGTGGTGATTTATATGCACATGTTCCGCGGCATCATGTACGGCTCGTACAAGAAACCGCGCGAGCTGGTGTGGTTGCTCGGCATGCTGATCTTCCTCGTGCTGATGGCCGAAGCCTTCATGGGCTATGTGTTGCCGTGGGGCAACATGTCGTTCTGGGGTGCGAAGGTGATCGTCTCGCTGTTCGGCACGATTCCGGTGATCGGCAAGGATCTGGTGGAGTGGATCATGGGCGACTTTCTGCCCGCCGACGCCACGCTCAACCGCTTCTTTGCCTTGCATGTGATCGCGCTGCCGCTGGTGCTGCTTCTGCTGGTGGTGCTGCATCTGGCCGCGCTGCACGAAGTGGGTTCCAACAACCCCGATGGCGTGGATATCAAGCACGGGCCGAAGGGTAATCGTTGGGATGCGACCAAGCCGGCCGACGGTATTCCGTTCCATCCGTATTACACGGTGAAAGATCTGGTGGGCGTAGGTTTGTTCCTCGCCATCGCCGCGTTCATCATCTTCTTCCAGCCGACGCTCGGTGGCTGGTTCCTGGAGCATGACAACTCCATCGCCGCGAACAATCTCGTGACGCCGGCGCAGATCAAACCGGTGTGGTATTTCACCGCGTTCTACGCGATCGTGCGCATGATTCCGTCCGCGCTTGGTACTGCGGTGTGGGGTGTGCTCGGCATGTTCGGCTCAATCGCCCTGCTGTTCGCGCTGCCTTGGATCGATGTGGGCAAGGTGAGGTCGATACGTTATCGCGGCACCGGCTACAAGGTGGCGCTGACGTTGTTCGTGCTGGCCTTCCTTGGTCTGGTGATGATCGGTACCGACTACACCGACGTGCTGTTTCCGAAACTGTTCGGCGCCGACATCGACATGACTGCATGGGACAACGCATTCGGTCGCTTGATGACGCTGATCTACTTCGGGTTCTTCGTATTCCTGTGGTTGTACACGCATCTTGGCTGGGAAAAGACCAAGCCGGTTCCGGAACGGGTGACAACGCATGATTAAGCGCTACATCTCCACCATTGCGCTGGCACTTGGCCTGCTGCTTGGCACATCGGCGGTGATGGCCGATGAAGGTCCGGAGCTGCCGTCGGCCGCGACCAACATTCGCGACACGGCTTCCCTGCAGCGCGGCGCGCATCTGTTCTTCAACTACTGCGTGGGTTGCCACTCGCTCAAGTACGAGCGCTATGAGCGCATCGCGGACGATCTAGGTCTGACCCAGGCCGACGTGATGAACAACCTCAACTTCACCGACGCCAAGTTCGGCGACACGGTGATCTCGCATATGCCGCCGGACGACGCGCAGAAGTTCTTCGGCAAGGCACCGCCGGATCTATCGCTGGAAGTGAGCGCGAAGGGGGCGGACTGGGTCTTCGCCTATCTCAACTCGTTCTATCTGGACCCCAAGAGCCCGATCGGCTGGAACAACACCATCCTGCCCAACGCCGCCATGCCGTTCCCCTTGTGGGAGTTGCAAGGCGAGCAGACCGCCGTAATGAAGGTCGGCAAGCCCGGTGACGACGCCCAGATCGAGAAGCTGACCCTGTCGCACCCCGGTCGCCTTACGCCCGAGCAATACCAGCAGGCAACCCGCGACCTGACCAACTTCCTCGAATACGTCTCCGAGCCGGCCGCCCTTGAGCGGCGCCACTACGGCATCTGGGTCGTCCTGTTCCTGCTGGCTTTCACCTTCCTGGCTTATTTGCTAAAGAAAGAATATTGGAAGGACGTCCACTAAAGGGACTTGTGGCCGCAGGGTGGCAAACGCCATCCTTGCGGCCATCCGAAAGGGGAGACAAGTGCATGGTCCAGAACGCTCGTTCCCGGACAGTACTCGCCCTGTACTCTGCGGCCGATGACATCCAGTGCCATCGCGTCCGGCTGGTGCTGGCTGCGAAAGGAGTCGCCTACGACCTGGTCCAGGTCGACCCGGCCAAACCCCCGCAAGACCTGATCGATCTGAACCCCTATAGCACGTTGCCCACCCTGGTCGACCGCGACCTTACGCTCTACGATACCTCGGTCGTTTGCGAATACTTGGACGAGCGTTACCCGCATCCACCGCTGATGCCCATCGATCCGCTATCGCGTGCCCGGCTCAGGTTGGCGGGTGTGCGGATCGAGCGCGACTGGCTGCCTGAAGTCGAGCACATCAAGGCAGGCGGACGCCCGGCCGAGACAGCGCGCAAGCATCTGCGCGAACATTTGCTGGCGGCACTCCCGTTGTTCAAGGCGTCGAAGTTTTTCCTCAATCCCGAAATGAGTCTTGCCGATTGCCTGGTCGCCCCGGTGATATGGCGGTTGCCTGCGCTTGGTGTGGACCTGGGGCGCGAAGGCAAGCCGATCATGGATTACGGCGAACGCCTGTTCCACAGTCAGGGTTATGCTCGCAGTTTGACCCAAGAAGAAAAGGCACTGAGGGCCCTCTGAGCACTATGCGCAGACCGCCTTCTGGACATTACCCCCACATTTCAAATCCAATACGCAGGGGCCGACGCTGTCTGTCCGCATACCTTCGGTCTGCCAGCAAGCACGACCGGCAACATCTACGCATCATTGATCAGAGCGCCTCTCGGTGACATCGCAAGAATCCCATGGCATGACCTCCAACCGTCCGTACCTGTTGCGGGCGATTTACGACTGGATCAGCGATAACAACCTGACGCCTTACATGCTGGTGGACGCAACCCGAAGCGGTGTTCGCGTACCGGCACACGTGATCAAGAATGGGCAAGTCGTGCTCAATCTGGCGATGCGCGCCGTTGCCAACCTTGACCTGGGCAACGAGTGGATCAGTTTTCAGGCCCGCTTTTCGGGCGTAAGCCACACCATCCAGATTCCGATTCCTGCGGTGCTCGCCTTGTACGCGCAGGAAAACGGGCAGGGCATGATGTTTCCTGCCGAAGAAGAAGGTGGCGAGCCACCGACGGATAACCCGCCTTCGCCACCGGCTCCCGAACCGCCCAGCGATGGTGGTGGAACTGGCGGTGACAAACCCAAGCGCAGCGGATCGCATCTGCGCGTGGTGAAGTGACCTGAAGCGGCCGCTCTCTCGAGTGGGCGAGCGGCGGCAACATCGGCGCAAATCAGTGGCGTACATCCTTGTCGCTAGGACGCGGGCGGAACGGTAAAACCTTTCCGCTTTCGACGAGCGTGGCGTGCGATGCCTCGTGCGCATCATCGTCAGGTGTGTACAGCTCGATCGTCGGCAGAATGAGCGCGGTGAGAACATTGCCGATCATCCACAGATGCCCGGCTTCACGGTCGTTGCCGTCGATGCTTACCTCGAAGCTATAGCGCCGCTCGATGACGCGGCGCCCATGCATGTGGCGGATCCGCAAACCGCTCAGGCCAACCGTTTCATCCAATAGCTGCAGGCCGTACCGCTGGCAGCGCGCGCGCGCTTCCTGGATGGCCTTGTCGCGGGCACGGCTCAACCTGAGCCATGTACCTACGATGGCAGAGAGGATAAGCAGTAGCAGCAGTGTCGCGAGGTCGCCCATTCCAGCAGTGTGTGGGCGACTTCGTGTGCCCGCAAGTCACTTGATGGTGAGGCGAAGCGACAGATCGACAGCGCGCACGTTCTTGGTCAGTGCGCCGACCGAGATGAAGTCCACGCCGGTGCGGGCGTAATCGCCGATGGTGGTCAGGTCGACATTGCCGGAAATCTCCAGCGCAACGCGTCCTGCAGTCTGGATAACGGCCTCGCGCATCACTGGCAACGTGAAGTTGTCCAGCATGATGCGGTCCACGCCTGCGTCGAGCGCCTGTTGCAGTTCGTCGAGGTTTTCCACCTCCACTTCCAGCAGCAGGGTGGGATGAAGTTGTCGTGCAGCCAATGCGGCGGCCGCGATACTTCCCGCCGCGATGATGTGGTTCTCTTTCACCAGAATCGCGTCGTACAAACCGATGCGATGGTTGTGACCGCCGCCGCAACGCACCGCGTATTTTTGCGCGAGGCGCAAACCCGGCACGGTTTTGCGTGTATCGAGAACGCGCACATTCGTACCGGCGACTGCTGCGACATACGCGGCGGTTGTCGTCGCCGTGCCGGACAGCATCTGCAGGAAGTTCAACGCGGAGCGTTCGGCGCTCACGACTGCGCGCGCGTTGCCGCGAATATCGCAAATGATCGAGCCGGGCGTTGCGCGATCGCCGTCGCTAACATGCCAATCGATGCGCGCAGCCGGATCGAGCTTGTGCATGCACGCGTCGAACCACGGAATACCGGCGATGACGGTGTCCTCGCGGCAGGTAAGTTGCGCAGAAGCGATCGCATCGGCGGGCAGAAGACTGGCCGTGGCATCGCCTCTACCGAGATCCTCGGCAAAAGCGCGTTCCACATCGGATGCGATTGAAGCGGTGTCGGGCGGAGTAAAACGAAAGGCTGGGGTCATTCGGTGTCTGTGGTTTTACCGTCCTCATGACTAAGCCGGTCGACGATGGCATCCATCGCACGGTCGAACAAAGCATTGGACGCGAGAATGCGTGCGCGGCCATCCGCCATCACGGTGGCCAGTTCATAAGGTGAATAATCCGCCACCTTCAGGCCGCGGCGATTCACGAACAGGTAGCGGCCGCTCATCGGGCTGATCCACGACAGCTTGGCGCGCTCGAAATGTTCGTCCTGCGTGTTGAATTCCAGCCAGACGCCAGCCTTCAGTGCCTTGACGTGTTCCAGCTCTTCGCGAACTTCCGGCGCAATCTCGGCAGCTTCCGGTTCGGCGTTGGCGGTCTCGTCTTCGAGATCGGCCATGGTTTGGGCGATCGGCTGGATGCTTTCCGGAATCGGTAGAGGCGCAGGGGCAGCGTCCAGGGCCTGCGGTTGTTCCGTCGCGGGGGCTGCGTCGCCGAGCTGCTGGCGATAGAAGGTGTGCAACTGAGCGAGCAGGCGTTCGATATCGGCGTCCTGGAACGCGACATTCGACAGACCCTTGCGCAGCGCGCGTTCGATACCCGGTAGCAGCTGGCGAAGATCGCGCTTGGCATCCGGTGTGCGTACCGGCTTGGTGCTGGCGATAAATGCATCGACGAAGCGCAAGGCCTCGCGGAAATCCTGCGACTCCTCACCCTTACGCAGGATGGTGAGCACCAGGTAATTCGCCCACGCGCGCGACAGCACGCCGTGAATTAGCGGTGGCAGCGAGTGATCGCCAATGCGGTTGAGAATTTCGCGTGCGGCACGACGACGTGCCTGTTCCAGTTTTTCGCGACCGCGTGTGGATTCGGCAACGCGCTGTTCGGCCAGTTCCGCGCGACGGCGGTTGGATTCCTGGAATTGCTGCAATTCGGCGGACAAACGATCGAAGATCGTCAGGTCGTCGTCGAATTCCTGCAGCAGGCGATCGACGATGCTCTTGACCGTGTCGTGCAGACGGCCGTCGCGATCCGATTCCTCCGACCAGCTCTTTGCGGCATCGGCCAGACCATCGAGCAGGCGGCGTGCCGGATGCTGACGATGCGCGAAAAGCTTGCGGTCGAGAATGGCCGCCTTGAGATACGGAATCTGCAGACGCGCCAGCAGCACCTGCATCTGCGCAGGCAGGTTGCGGTCTTCGAGGATGAACTCGAAGAGCATGCCGACCAGATCGATGGTGTCTTCGTCGATCGTTGCAATTTGGCCTGGGCGCTGACCACGAAGCGACCCCAGCTGCGACATCAACTGCTCTTTCAGATGCAGCACCTGGTCGGCCATTTCCATGCTGGCCGCGCCGCTGGCGATCATCGTTGCGACCGGCACGCTGGCGGCCTGACTTTGCAGCACGCTGAGTGCGCCGATCAATTCGTTGGGGGTCGGCAGCGGGCCGGCGGTCATGCCCGAGAGCGGTACCGTGGGATGTGCACGGCGCGCGCCGAACAGGGTGCGCAAGGTCTGTAGCAGTTCGGCCGATGCTTCGCTGTCGTCGGCGGCCAGCGTGGCCGGAACTTCGGTGCCCGTTGCACCGGCTGACGCGGCCGCGCCACCGGCAGCTGCGCTGCCGGTGCGCACCACTTCGTGGCGCAACTGCGGCAACACGCCGGCGCGCATCAGCTCAGCATTGACTTCCTGATAGAGCTCGTCCAACGACGCCATGACATAGCGGTCGAACAGCTTGTAGATGATCAGTTTCACGCGCATGTCGGCGTTGAGTTCGCGCATCGACTGACGGAAAGCCTGGGCCAGAACAGCCGGACCCACGGGATTGGTCGAGTCCTCGATTTTTACGCCGCCGCATATCACCGACAGGCGCTGATTGACGGCGAAGAGCTCGCGCGTGAGGCGTTGTTCGTTCTTGCCGATCAGGCTGGTGATCGCAAGCGATTCTTCCAATTCGTTATCGGCCACCAGGGACAACTCGGCGTTGCCCAGCGATGGCGGCGGACTATTCTGCGTGGTCGTGCGCTGGCCGCTGACGAAATCATTCAGATCGCGCGAGACCTGGGCCAGGTAGCTGCGCTCCATCACCGGGCGACGCTTGCGCACTTCACGCATGCCGTCGAAGTAGTGCATCTGAGCGGCGTTGTTTTCGGCTTTTTCGGCGAGATCGAACAGCGCGTCGTCGACGTGTTCGAACATGTTGCCGATGTACTGCTGCAGGCGGCGGGTGGCGATGCTACGAACAGCGTTCAGCAGATCGCCGCCGCGACCACTGGAGGGATCCAGGCGCTGACTCAAATTGACGATGTTTGACTGCTCGCTGGCTTCTTTCATCGCCACACCCCTGTGGTTACCTTAAATGACTGATGACGACGGCCGGTTGCTCTGTCCACCCACAATAGGGGAAAACGGGGTTCCCTGCCATGGCGGGCGTCATAGATTTGTGTTTCGAGGTCCAGTAAATACCTGAACGGCAGATTTTTACGCCGCCGAAGGGAAGTCCGTCAGCTGGGTCGTGCCGATACCTTCCTCGGGGAGCATGACAGGAATGCCATCCTCGACCCGATAGACCACTTTTCGATCCGTGGTGATCAGGCCTTCTGCCAGCCGGTTCTGGACCGCGGCGCCATTGACCGTCTGTACCTGTCCTTCGTCGATCGCCTTGTTCAACGCGTTGATCTCGCTTCCGCTGAGTGGGCGGACCGGGGTCTTGCTGACCGGATCGCACAGGATGTCGAGCAGGCGCTTGTCCATAAGGGTGCTTAGGTATCGTTGCAGTGCAGGGAAGCACGTACAATATCCCCTTTTGGACGACCGGGCCATGACGGGAACAGCTGCAGCACCGCGGGTTGGTGTGGTGATGGGGTCGCGTTCGGATTGGGAAACCATGACGCATGCGGCTGAAGTGCTTGAAGAATTGGGCGTGCCGCATGAGGTACGCGTCGTCTCTGCGCACCGCACTCCCGACCTGCTGTTCCGTTACGCCGAAGAGGCCGTCGGCCGTGGCATCCAGGTGATCATCGCCGGTGCCGGTGGTGCGGCGCACCTGCCAGGCATGCTCGCTGCCAAGACGCGGTTGCCGGTGCTGGGAGTGCCGGTTCAGTCCAAGGCGCTTAACGGTATGGACTCGTTGCTGTCGATCGCGCAGATGCCAGCCGGTATTCCGGTCGGCACTCTGGCCATCGGCCGCGCCGGTGCGGTAAATGCCGGACTGCTGGCCGCTTGCGTGCTGGCGCTGAACGACCCTGCGCTCGCTAAAGCTGTCGAAGCCTACCGCGCCCGTCAGACCCAGACCGTTCTGGATAACCCGGACCCCCGCCAGTGACCGCACGTCGCCAGCCCGTATTGGGCATTTTGGGTGGTGGACAGCTGGCCAGAATGCTCGCTCTCGCCGCCGCTCCGCTTGGCGTGAATACGCTGGTGGTCGATAGCGCGCCGGATGCGTGTGCCGGTCAGGTGGCGCCGTTGCGCGTGGCCGACTGGACCGATTACGCCGCACTGGAAAAGTTTGCCGCCGAAGTCGATGTGGTGACGTTCGATTTCGAAAACGTTCCTGCCGAAACGGCGCACTGGCTCGCCGAACGCGTTGCGGTATTTCCCGATCCGCGTGCGCTGGCCGTTGCGCAGGATCGTCTTGCCGAGAAAACCTTGTTCCGCGAATGCGGTTTGAATACGCCTGCCTTCGAAGCCGTGGATACACGCGTCGATCTTGATCGCGCATTGGCCAACATCGGTGCGCCGGCGATTCTTAAAACGCGTCGCCTTGGCTACGACGGCAAGGGACAGTTCCGCATCAAACAATTGTCCGATGCCGATGCGGCATGGGCAGCGCTTGGTGCTCAGGCGAATGCGCACGGTTTGATTCTCGAAGCGTTCGTGCCATTCGAGCGTGAGTTGTCGGTGCTCGCAGTGCGCACGCGCGATGGTGATTTCCGCATGTGGCCGCTGACGCAGAACTGGCACACCGATGGTGTGTTGAGTCTGAGTCTTGCACCTGCGCAGAACGTCGGTGCACTACAAAAACGCGCCGAAGAACTGGCGCACATTCTGGCGGAACGCCTTGGTTACGTTGGCGTCTTCGCGCTGGAACTTTTCGTCAAGGACGGGGATCTGCTCGGCAACGAAATGGCGCCGCGCGTGCACAATTCGGGTCACTGGACGATCGAAGGCGCTATTGCAAGTCAGTTCGAGAACCACGTGCGCGCTGTGCTTGGTTTGCCGCTGGGCGATACATCTGCGCGTGGTTTTTCGGCTATGTTCAACTGGATTGGCGAGCTGCCGGATCCCAATCCCGTGTTCCGCACCGTCGACGCGCATTGGCACGATTACGGCAAGCAGTCGCGCCCGGGTCGAAAAGTAGGTCATGCAACGGTCTGCGCAAACAATGTTTCAGCATTGGTCGCACGAGTCGGTGATGTCGCTCGCGCTTTACATCGCGAAGAGCAGGCAGCGCCAACGCTGCATGTGCTGAGCTGATTTCCCTTCTCCCGTCGGGAGAAGGTGCCCGATGGGCGGATGAGGGTGCGACCGGAGCGATCTCTGCAACCTTGCGTAAGATATCAATGGTGCGCGTTGTGCGTACCCTCACCCCAACCCCTCTCCCACAGGGAGAGGGGTTAAAAGACTGCATCAGGCGAGATTCTTCGCCGCGAAGTCCCAGTTCACCAGATTCCAGAACGACTCCACGTACTTCGGACGTGCGTTGCGGTAATCGATGTAATAGGCGTGTTCCCATACGTCGATGGTGAACAGCGGCTTGTCGCTGCCGGTGATCGGCGTGGCCGCGTTCGACGTATTGACGATGCCCAGCGAACCGTCCGGACGCTGCACCAGCCAAGTCCAGCCCGAACCGAAGTTGCCAGTGGCCGACTTGGTGAATTCTTCCTTGAACTTGTCGAAGGAACCGAACGCCTTGGTGATGGCATCGGCCAGCTTGCCGCTGGGGGCATTGCCGTCCTTCGGCGAGCGCATGGAGTGCCAGTAGAAGGTGTGGTTCCAGACCTGCGCGGAGTTGTTGAACACACCGCCAGAGGACTTCTTGATGATGTCTTCCAGCGCGGAGTTCTCGAACTCGGTGCCCTTGATCAGGTTGTTGAGGTTGGTGACGTAGGCCTGATGGTGCTTGCCGTAATGGAACTCCAGCGTCTCGGCCGAGATGTTCGGCTCAAGCGCGTTCTTTTCGTAGGGCAGCGGGGGAAGTTCGATCGCCATAAGTAACTCCTGGGCGTTGGCTAAGGAAGGTCAGGGGGATGGGTCATGCGGCCACATGGGCCGCCATAACGGCTGGTACACTACCTATCTGGCTGCATTGTAGTGATGAATCAGAAGTTATGGACGTCAACGAACGAATCAAGGCGGTACTCGCCGCGCATCCCATCGTGCTCTTCATGAAGGGCACGCCACAGTTCCCGATGTGCGGGTTTTCGGCCCGCGCAGCGCAGGCGTTGCGGGAATCGCATGCGACGTTCGAAACGGTGAATGTGCTGGCCGATCCGGAAATCCGCGCTGCACTTCCTCATTACGCAAATTGGCCGACTTTTCCACAATTATTTATCCAGGGCGAATTGATCGGTGGCTGCGACATTGTGGAGGACCTGAAGGCCTCCGGCGAACTGGTACGCATGGTGAGCGACGTTGCTGGTGAGAGTCACGCATGAATTTGGCGTCGAGCCGTTTGCCGCAGGCGTGGAAAGCCTCCCCTGGCACACTTGAAGATCGCGTCATTCTGGTCACTGGCGCATACGGTGGCTTGGGCAGCGCCGTCGCACGCGCAGCATCGCGCGCAGGTGCCACGGTCGTGTTGACGGGCAAGCGCAAGCGTCAACTCGAGCAACTCTACGACGCCATGGTGAGCGAGGGTTTGTCCGAGCCGGTGCTGCATCCGCTGGATATGGAATCGGCAACGCCGCGTGATTACGAAGCGTTGGCAGAAGGTCTGCAGCGTGATGCGGGCCGGCTCGATGGCATCGTGCACACCGCAACAAGCTTCGTGGGACTCACACCCATCGCCATGCACAAACCGGATGCATGGTTACGCGCATTGCATGTCAACGTGTCGGCTCCCTTTGCATTGACGCAGGCATGTCTGCCGCTTCTGACGCAGTCGCCCGACAGTGCCGCTGTGTTCGTGCTCGATAATCCGGAACTTCTGCAACGTGCGCACTGGGGTGCCTACGGTGTATCGAAGGCGGCGCTGGAGCGTTTCGTGTCAATCCTTCACGAAGAACACGAGGCCGGTGCGTTCCGTGTGCATGCATTGCTGCCCGCGCCGATGCGTACCACGTTGCGTCGCTTGGCCTATTTCGGCGAAGACACCATGCAGCAGCCGTTGCCCGATGCCACCGCCGATGCTGCCGTCTATCTATTGAGTAACGAAGCCGCCGCCGCACGCGGCACCGTGCTCGACTTGCGCGTGGCATGATCGCATCCGACGGCAGTGTGCCGCCGTACGAATAGGGGATGGAATGGAAACGCAGATGACGACCCTGTCGGCGGCGATCCTGCTGTTTCTGATCATGGACCCGCTTGGCAACATCCCGATCTTCCTGACGCTGCTCAAGGGTGTGCCACCCAAGCGCCGTCGCGCGGTGATGGTGCGCGAATTGCTCATCGCACTCGCCGTGCTGCTGGTCTTCCTGATGGGCGGTCAGCTCATCCTCAAGCTGCTGCAGCTAAAAGAAGAATCGATCGGCATTGCCGGCGGCATCGTCCTCTTTCTGATCGGCATCCGCATGGTGTTTCCGCCTGCCGACGGTGGCGGCATTTTCGGCAAGGCCGGCGAGGGCGAACCTTTCATCGTGCCGATGGCCATTCCGGGTGTCGCAGGCCCCTCTGCGATGGCAGCGTTGTTGCTGTTAACCAACAGCGAACCCGGTCGCACCGCGGACTGGGCGATCGCATTGCTATGCGCATGGCTTGCCACCGCACTGATTTTGCTCAGCTCCACGTATCTGTTTCGCTGGCTTGGCGAAAGTGTGCTCACCGCCCTTGAGCGGGTGATGGGCATGCTGCTTATCGCCCTGTCTGTGCAGATGTTTTTGGGCGGCGTCGCGGCTTACCTGCATCTGGCCATCTAAGTACTGCTCAAAATGTGACCACCTCGAATGCTTGGCGCTGAGACGCCGTTGCGTTTGAATCGCTCGCGTTAAACACGCTCTTAAGAATCCACCCCGTGTCACTCGTGTATTCTTGCGAATAAGACAGGTTTGACAGCGTAAATTCGCGCAGTTGTCACACTCGATCGTCAACATGAGCGAAAACCAAGGGAGGCGGTCATGCTTCGCGTTGAACAGGCCCTTACCGAGCGTCTGCCATGGCTTGCGCAGCACCCGATGATCCGCCGTCCGGTGGCGGGGATGCTCGGTCGCCTGGCGGACGAGACCGGATTCAATCGCACGCTTGATCGCATCGGCAATGCCTACGGCCTCGCCTTCGCCGAGAAGTCGCTGGAAGTTCTTGGTTGCAGCTATCACGTTGTCCAGCGCGAGCGGGAACATATTCCCGTTGAAGGCGCCGTGCTTATCGTCGCCAATCATCCACTGGGCATGCTCGATGCCATGGCGCTGGTCAACCTGATCGGTTCCGTGCGCCAGGATGTACGCATCCTGGGTAACGACTTGCTGGCATCGATTCCGCAGTTGAAACCGGTGCTGTTGCCGGTGGATGTGTTTGGTAGTGGCGCGGCATCGCGTTTGCGCAATGTGTATCGCGCACTGGATCGCGGCGAAGCACTCATCGTTTTTCCGGCGGGCGAAGTCTCGCGCATGGGACCTGCTGGCGTGCGCGATGGTCGCTGGTCGGACGGTTTTGCCCGACTGGCCATGCGCAGCAAAGCGCCGGTGTTGCCGATTCACGTGGCCGCACGCAACTCCGCGGTGTTCTATGGTCTGTCGATGCTCGCCAAGCCGCTGAGCACGGCGATGCTGCCGCGCGAGGCGGTCGCTACCAACGTAAGCCGGATTGGTTTCAGCATAGGCGCGCTAGTCAGCGCGGAAGAATTGGAAAAACGTGGCGAAGGCTCCACCCAGCGCGCCGCGGATCTGATGCGTCGCCATGTGTATCGCCTTGGTCGCCGCCGTGGTCTGATCTTTGGCGGTCAGATTGCTCTCGCGCATCCGGAGCCTGTCGAACGGGTGGCGATGGAGCTGGCGCAAAGCGAAAAGCTGGCCGATCTTGCCGATGGCAAACAACTGATCGTGTTGCATGGATCGCCAGATAGCGCGGCCATGCGCGAGATCGGTCGTCTGCGCGAACTGACGTTCCGCAAAGTGGGCGAGGGCACCAATACACGCCGCGATGTGGATTCCTTCGACGCGCATTACGATCATCTTGTGCTGTGGGATCCAAAAGCGCTGCGCATTGTCGGTTCGTATCGTATTGGCCATTGCGGTCATGTGATCGCCGAACGTGGCATGTCGGGGCTCTACACCTCCAGCCTCTTCCAGTATTCGCCGGCCCTTGAATCGCGATTGGCGCAAGGTCTTGAACTGGGACGCAGCTTTATTGCACCGGCTTACTGGCGCTCGCGTGCGCTGGATCAGCTATGGCAAGGCATTGGTTTGTATCTGCAGCGCCATCCCGACGTGCGTTACCTGTTCGGCCCGGTCAGCATGTCGGTGAACTTGCCGCTGCAGGCGCGCGAGTGGATTGCCGCGGCTCATCAGCACTACTTCGGTGCACCCGGCCTTGCGGCCGCCCGTCAGCCGTTTCGCGTGTCCCAGGATGTTCTGGATGGCGTACGCCGCGAGCTTGAGGGGCTGGATGCCGCCAGCGGATTGGGGAAACTCCGCAACCACCTGGATGCCCTGGGCGTGAGCCTGCCCGTGCTCTATCGCCAGTACGTCGATCTGGTCGAACCCGATGGCGTCCAATTCCTGGATTTCGGCGAGGACCCGGGCTTCTCGGGTTGCGTCGACGGTTTGGTGATGCTCGACCTTGCGCGGCTGAAGCCCGCAAAACGCGCCCGCTATCTGGGCAAAGCCGAGTAGTCGGCGAAAGCACCGCGTCGCCGTATTTACCTGCCTAGACAGTCTGGGCGAGTGACCCTGCGATTGAGATATTACTGTAAAAATAATGTAAAGCTTATGTGGGATTGTGCTAAGGTATCGCTAAGGATACGTGGCTGCTTTCTCCCTATCTGCATCAGTTATTCGCAGGTATAGCGTTCGACTCAACTGCTGACACGAGTTTTCCATTCAAGAGCTTATGAAACGGGGTCTGATGCGGTCTTGCGTCGTCCCTGAGTAAGTCAAAAACCTAGGGTTCCAAAAAAGTTTGTGTGGCTCATCTGTCATGAGCCCGAGACTTTTTTGTGTTGAAGGATTGCTAGTAACGGAAGGCCGGGCGGTCCGGCCAGGTTGTATGTCGTAAGAGAAGTTCAAGTAGTCACAAGCGGTGCTACAGAAATCTCAAAATCAACAATCGTACGGGGCTCTCAATGAAACGAACACATTTATCCGCAGCGATTGCGGTTGCCTGTTATATGTCGATGGGCATTGCGCTGGCGCAGACCGCCAACGACCAGCCGCAGAACACTCAGAGCAGCACCCCTGCCTCCCAGCAGCGCGTTAATCCTTCCAGCACTTCCAATACCACCACATCCAACGACACGCGTCGCGACGTGCAGCAGTTGTCCACCGTGACCGTGCAAGGCCAGTCGCTTTCGCTTGGCGGCGGTTTGATGTCGGTGCAGACGGCTCCCAAAGCCGTGTCGACCATTACGCGCGAAGCCATCCAAAAGGCTAGCCCGGGCGCCAACTTCACGCAGCTGATTGGCTCCATTCCGGGCGTGAACGCCGCGACCGACGACGTCACCGGTCTGGCCAACGGTCATTACAGCATGCGCGGTTATGACTCCTCGGACATCGGCATGACCGTCAACGGTGCACCGATTACCGATACCGGCAGCTACTCCGTGTACGCCACCGAATACGGCGACTCGGAAAACCTGGGCGATATCACCGTGCTGCAGGGTATTCCGGATATCGACATGCCCGACTCGGGCGCCAGCGGTGGTCACATCGGCTGGGCGACGATCGATCCGCCGCATCAGGGTGGCGTGGATTTCACGCAGAGCTTCGGCAATGACGACTACCGCCGCGAGTTCGTTCGTTTGAACACGGGCGATCTGGGTCCGGTGCGTTCGTGGGTGTCGTTCTCCAATAACACGGCCAACATGTGGCGCGGTGCAGGCGACCTGCGCGTGGCCAAGGTGGACGGCAAGTCGGTGTGGACCATCGACGACAACAACTCCATCAGCGCATCGCTGCAGTACAGCCGTCAGAGCAATCTGGAATATGACTCGCTCTCCAAGGCGCAGGCGCTGGAGGATGGCTACTTCTACAACTACAACACCACGTGGACTCCGTTGTCGAACCTGTCTGGTGCGAAGCTGAAGGCGGCTGCGACGGCGGATGAGAACTTCTACGCGCTGCACACCAATCCGTACTCCAGCTACATGTACAGCATGGACGGCGAGTTCAAGGTGAGCGACAGCATCCACTTGTCGGTGATTCCGTACTACTGGTGGGGCGATGGCGGTGGCGGCGGCGGCGGTCTGGCGCAGGAAAGCGATTCGCCGATCAACAAGTATCTGTACGCCAACGTCGACCTCAACGGCAACGGCACGGTCACGAACAGTTCTTCGAAGACCTTCTCGGGCGGTACGGTCTATGCGTACTCCGCCGCGCTGACGTATCGTCCGGGCGTGCTTGTGAAGTTCAATGAAGACTTCGGCATGAACAACAGCCTCGAGTACGGCTTCTGGTACGAGCGTTCGCGCAAGAGCCAGGCTGAAAGCTACGGCCTCGTCGATCCCAACACGGGCATCCCTGGCGATGTGTGGGGCAACACCTCGTTGCTGACCTACCCGACCGGCGGCGCCGTGCAGAAGTTCTACGACGAATACACCACGACCGAGCTGAAGAAAGGCTTCGTCACGGATAACTGGACGCCGAACGATTACTGGACCTTCGTCGGCGGCGTGAGCTATCTCTACGCCACGCGTACGGGCTTCAGCTACGACTATCCGGGTGCCACCACGCAGACCTTTGCCAACTTCAACAACAACTGGCACAAGTTCCTGCCGATGGCCGGCATCAAGTTCCAGCTCGACGAACGCAACCAGTTCTACCTTGGCAGCGGTAAGACCTTCCGCGTGCCGTCGAACACCGCTGCCATTCTCGATGCGCTCGCTGGCGTGAACAACGGCGCACCGGAAATGTCGTGGAACACGGACCTGGGCTGGCGCTTCTACGGTGATGCCGTCTCGGCCAGTGCCGACCTGTATCACAGCAACTACTTCAACAAGCAGGAAGTGGGCTACAACCCGGTCAACAACGCTGAGATCTACACCACGATCCCGCATATGGACATGCAGGGTTTCAACGGTGAAATCAGCTGGAAGTTCGCTCAGAACTTCACGGTCTACAGCTCATACACGTATACCCAGGCGAAGATCCGCGGCGATCTCGATGGCGGCCCGTACGACAGCAACAACGGTAAGGGTCCCGGCATCTATCCGACAGATGGCAAGACCATGCCGGATACGCCGCGCAACATCGGCAACCTTAGCCTGAGCTACGACAATTCGCGTTACTGGGCTAGCTTGAACGCGCGTGCCACCAGCTCGCTGTACGGTGACTACATGAACACCGAAACAGTTGGCGGTTTCACCACGTTCAACTTCAGCGCCGGCTATCGCTTCGACGATTGGAACAGCTTCCTCACCAAGCCGTACCTGAAGCTCAACGTCGGCAACCTCTTGGACCATCATGCGTTTAGCTATGTGAGCTCTGCGCCGGTTCTGTCCAGCTCGGCGGTTGGCAAGGAATTGAACCTGTACAACAGCACGGCGTATTACGGCCTGTTGCAGCCGCGTTCGTACATGCTGACGTTCGGTGTGTCGTTCCGTTAATCAGGTCGGGACTCGACGCGCACTGTTAATGCGGTGCGTGTGGAACCCACGTACCATCTGATGCTGTCTAAAAACTCCCCGCAGCGTGCTGTGGGGAGTTTTTTTATGAGGGCATGGCCATCGCCCCGCATTGACCGCATTCCCACGAAGCGAGATGCTAGGCGGCCGCACGCAGGTTGCGCTTGTTCGCGCGACATGACGAAGTGGTTAGGAGAAGGAAGGCATGAACGATACGCAGATCGACAAGTCCGGCAAGCCAGCCACGGTCAACGCACGCATATCGCCAGCCGGTGGGCTCGACATCCTGTCGCGCAACGAGGTTGCACGACTGCGCGACGTCAGCGGTTCGGGCCTGCACGGGTTGTTGCGGCGTTGCGCGCTTGCTGTGCTGACGTCGGGCGATATCAGCGACGACCCGCGTGGCATGTTCGAGCAATACCCGAATTTCGATATTCAGGTGCTGCAGCAAGATCGTGGCATCAAGATCGAATTGCAGCACGCCCCGGCGCGCGCCTTCGTCGATGGCCACATCATTCGCGGTATCAACGAGCTGCTCGTCGCCGTGGTGCGCGACATCGTTTATGTGTCCACCCAACTCGAACAAGGCAATTTTGATCTCGACGACAGTGTAGGTCTCACACACGCCGTCTTCGAGATTCTTCGCAACGCGCGCATTCTCAGGCCGCAGATCGATCCCAATCTCGCAGTGTGCTGGGGCGGTCACTCCATCTCGCGCGATGAATACGAATACACCAAGTCGGTGGGCTATCAACTCGGTCTGCGCAGTCTGGACATCTGCACCGGCTGTGGCCCGGGTGCGATGAAAGGACCGATGAAAGGCGCGACCATCGCGCACGCCAAACAGCGTCGCAAAAATAATCGCTATATCGGCATTACCGAGCCTGGCATCATCGCAGCTGAATCACCGAATCCGATCGTCAATCAACTGGTGATCATGCCGGATATCGAAAAGCGCCTGGAAGCTTTCGTGCGCATGGGGCATGGCATCATCGTATTTCCCGGTGGCGTAGGTACGGCAGAAGAAATTTTGTATCTGCTGGGCATTCTGCTGCATCCGGACAACGCAGGCATTCCGTTCCCACTGATTTTCACGGGTCCCAAGCATTCGGCGCCGTACTTCGAGCAGATCGATAAATTCCTCAAGCTCTCATTGGGCGACGAAGTTGCGCAACACTACAAGATCATCGTCGATGATCCGATTGCCGTGGCGCATGCGATGGTTCGTGGCATCGATAAGGTGCGCAATCATCGTCTGGACAACAAGGACGCGTTTTTCTTCAACTGGTCCTTGAACATTCCGCTCGCTTTCCAGCAACCGTTCCTGCCCACGCATGATGCGATGCGTTCGCTGGCGATCCGTCGCGATCGTCCGCGTCACGAACTCGCTGCCGATTTGCGTCGTGCTTTTTCCGGCATCGTCGCCGGCAATGTGAAGGAAGAGGGCATTCGCGCCATCGAAAAAGACGGTCCGTTCGAGATCGACGGCGATCCGGAAATCATGAAGGCGCTCGATCATCTGCTGCAGGCATTCGTGCAACAGCACCGCATGAAGCTCCCGGGCGGAAGTGCTTACGTGCCTTGCTATCGTGTGCTGACAGTCTGAATCACTGCAGGAAAAGAGGGTCCGCGGCTTGACAGTCTCGGGCCTCATTCCTCAAACTATGCAGCTCCCCGCCCGAATAGCTCAGCTGGTTAGAGCACTTGACTGTTAATCAGGGGGTCGTTGGTTCGAGTCCAACTTCGGGCGCCATATTCAGGTTCTTCAGGGCAACCAAAGCCTTTGAAAACCGCAATAACCCGCGAGAGCGGGTTTTTTTGTGCCCGAAGGGTGGTCGGATCAAGTCCAAAGGCATGGCTCGGCGGCTCGATTTGTGCTTGTCTATCCCGCCCTGCTTGATCGGCGCCGAACGGATGACGACCTGTGTTGTGCCTGCAATCGCTAACCGCCAGTTATTTGACACCGAATTTCCCGCCTGCACGGGCGTGGCCGGCTGACGGGTGGCGGCTGTCATGACGCGGCGACAGGTGACGCAACGGGTCCTGCTTTGTGCCCCGGCTACCTTTCACGGTCGCCGTACCGGTGCCCTGCCGACGCAGGGCGGCGGGAAAATTTTGATGACTGATCCACAAAACTGGGCATCAAAAAGGCGGATCACCGAAAGAAATAATGCCTACTACGCTGGTTCGTTCTCGCTGGCGGACGCCGGCGCATTCGTGGGTTCGATGGCGTTGCCGCAGCTGTCGATCGACGTTGACGGATCGCCCATGCTGCTGGCGATCAAACAACAGGCTCAGATCTATCGCAAGCCTCTCACTGGCACTGCCGGTTTCGCGGCGGGTGCAGCGATGGCCATGTTTGCTTCGCATGTTGTGCATTCGATTCAGCGCGGCGAGGTTGCCCCGATTGTTGCTGCAACAGCGGCGCCGCAGCCTGCGCAAACGGTTGTTCCGTCCGCTCCGGTAAAGTCGCCTGTCGTTGTCACGGGTCCGGTGTTGCTGGAAGTCGTCGAAGTCCATCCGCCGAAATCGAAACCCGCAGTAAATTTTGCGGACGAACAAACCATTGTGGTTGTCGCGCCGCCACATGAGAGCAATATCGAAGGGTTCAATCTCGATATCACCTCATCGAACAGTTTGTGGGCGAAAGCGGGTGCGCGTTACCACATCGATCCGGCATTGATTTATGCGGTAGCTCTTGTGGAAACGAAGGGCGTGCAACCCGATGGCTCGGTTGCGCCCAGCCCGTGGGTGGTGCGTATCAATGGCCATCTTCATAACGGCTCGCGTGCGGAATCCGAACACGCCATCGAACTTGCCTATCAGATGGCGGTGCCGGTGCAAGATGTGGGCATCATGCAGGTGTATTACCCGATGCATCGCGACATCGAGCCCAATCCGGTTGCGTTGCTCAATCCCGAACGCAACATTGAGATCGGCACCAGCCTGCTGCACAAGGCGATGACCCAGACATCCGATCCCGTGCTTCGTATCGGTTATTATCACAGCCATGATGTGCAGCTTGCGCGTGGTTACGGGCAAACCGTGCTCAGCGTCTATCACGAGTTGAAGACGGTGCTGGGGCGCTCGCCTGCAAGCGCCGTGGCGTTGGCCCGCGTACAGGCTTCGTCATTCGGCATGCACACCGGCGGCTGATCGCCGCCGATCCTCGTCGTTCCTTTCGATCGTCGGACCCTGCGCGATACGTACTTGTGGGGATATGACCCTGCCTTCGATTCTCCCGGCCCGCTAAACTGCTCCTTTGACCGTCGACGGCTACACCATGTCCCAACCCTACGTCGTGCAATTCAACCCCGTCGCGCTGCATCTGGGGCCGATCCAGATTCACTGGTACGGCTTGATGTACCTGTTTAGCTTTCTTGGGGCATGGGGATTGGCTGAATACCGGCGCAAGCAAGGCCGCCTGCCGGTCAGCCGCGACGCGCTGGGCGATCTGGCCTTCTACGCGATGATGGGCGTGATCCTGGGCGGCCGCATCTGGTACATGCTGTTCTATTACGCTGGCGGCCCCCGCTGGATCTGGACCGAGCCGGCCGCGCTGTTCCGCGTGTGGGATGGCGGTATGAGTTTTCACGGCGGTCTGATCGGTGTCCTGGTCGCGGGGTTGTGGTGGTCGCGGCGCCACAAGCTGAAGTTCTTCGACACTGTCGATTTCGTCGCGCCCATCGTGCCGGTGGGCCTGTGCCTGGGACGCTTCGGCAACTTCATTAACGGCGAGCTTTGGGGCAAGCCCGGCTCCGTGCCGTGGGCAATGATTTTTCCTACTGCGCACGATGAAGATGCGGCACTTGCGGCGACCGATCCACATCTCGCATCACTGATGCAGCAATACGGCGGCTTGCCGCGGCATCCGTCACAGCTTTACGAAATGCTGCTCGAAGGCGTGGTGATGTTCACCGTGTTGTGGCTGGTGTCGTTGAAGCCACGTCCGCGTTATCTCATCTCGGGATTGTTCGGGTTGCTGTACGGCTGCTTCCGCTTTCTCGTGGAGTTCGTACGCGTGCCCGACGCGCAGCTGGGCTATCTCGCCTGGGGCTGGCTAACGATGGGACAGATCCAGTCGCTCCCGCTGATCCTCATCGGCCTGTGGCTCATCTGGCTGTCTCGCCGCGCGCCAACCCTGCCGTTGGCGGCACCCGCGCCCGAGCAACCGAAGAAAGCGTAAACTCCTTCGCATGCACGCTTACCTCGACCTGCTTCGCCACGTGCTGGAACACGGCACGGAAAAAAACGATCGCACCGGCACCGGCACGCGGAGTGTGTTCGGTTGGCAATTGCGCTTCGATCTCAACGACGGTTTTCCGCTCGTCACGACGAAGAAACTGCATTTGAAATCCATCGTGCATGAACTCATCTGGTTCCTGCGCGGCGATACCAACATCGCCTATCTGAAAGAAAACGGTGTTTCCATTTGGGACGAGTGGGCCGACGAGCACGGCGATCTGGGTCCCGTCTACGGAAAACAATGGCGTGCGTGGCCGACGGCCGACGGGCACATCGTGGATCAGATCCGCTGGGTCGTCGAAGAAATCAAACGCAATCCCAATTCGCGCCGCTTGATTGTCAGCGCATGGAACGTCGGCGAATTGCCGAAGATGGCGTTGATGCCATGTCATGCGCTGTTTCAGTTTTACGTGGCCGATGGAAAGTTGAGTTGCCAGCTGTATCAGCGTTCCGGCGATATTTTTCTTGGCGTGCCGTTCAACATCGCCAGCTATGCATTGCTTACACACATGATTGCGCAGGTCTGCGGTCTTGGTGTGGGAGATTTCGTGCACACACTGGGCGATGCGCATCTTTACAACAATCATCGGGAGCAGGCGCGTTTGCAATTGACGCGCGAGCCACGGCCCTTGCCGCGGTTGCGACTCAATCCCGATGTGTCGTCGATCTTCGATTTCCGCTTTGAAGATATCGCGATCGAGGATTACCACCCGCACGCCGCGATCAAGGCGCCGGTGGCGGTGTAATCAAATGCCGAATCTGGGATGCCGTCCGAGCCGCGGCAAGGCCTGTCACATTCATGGCTGTCCGGCATTGCTCCCTTAAGGGCTACCATGTTTGTCCCATCAAAACGCTATAATGGCCGGTCAGCGTTGCCGGGAGTACGACCGGCCGCACGTGCCGTTCGACCAACCTGCTACGCCCGGAGCTTCCATGGCCATTTCACTAATTGCCGCCCTTGATGAGAACTTCGCCATCGGTCGCAAGGGCCAATTGCCCTGGCATCTCCCGGACGACCTGCGCTGGTTCAAGCAGCTGACGCTCGGCAAGCATGTGCTGATGGGCTACAACACGGCCGTCTCGATTGGCCGCTCGCTGCCTGAGCGCGAAAACCTCGTGCTTTCGCGCCGGCACGCCGCCCCGTTCCCGGGCCAGGTGACAGTGCGCTCCATCGAAGAAGCCCAGGCGCGTTCCAACGGTACAGGGCTGATGGTAATCGGCGGTGGCAAGGTATTTCACGATGCCCTGCCAATGGCGACCCGCCTCTACCTCACCTGGGTCTCTGCAGCAGTGGACGGCGCCGATACCTTCTTCCCCGGCATCCACTTCAGCGACTGGATCGAAGTGAAGCGCACGCACCATAAGAAGGATAGCGAGCACAGCTACGACTTCGATATGGTCGAGTACGTCCGCAATAGCTGATCCTTACTTCCGTGAGCGACAGCGCAGGCGCATTGCTACATGTCATGGCTGGCGTGCTGCGCGATGCGCAGGGCAGGGTGCTACTTGCGCAACGTCCCGAAGGCAAACATCTCGCCGGGCTCTGGGAGTTTCCCGGCGGCAAGCTTGAACCGGGTGAATCGCCACAGCATGCATTAGTGCGTGAATTGCACGAAGAGCTGGGTATTCATATCGATCCTGTCGATGGCACGCCCTTGATTGGCGTGCCTTGGCGTTATGGCGATCGCGATCTCTTGCTCGATGCGTGGCAATTCACCCGCTGGCAGGGCACGCCGGTTTCGCTGGAAGGGCAGGCGTTGCAGTGGGAGTGGCCGTCGCGTGTCGATGTCGCAACGCTTGCTCCAGCCGATCGTCCCATTTTGCAGGCTTTGCGATTGCCGGCGACGTACGCGATTACGCCGCCCGATGTGTTGCCTGAGCACGCTGATGAGTGGCTGGCGCGTGTAAAGGCGGCCGCCGAAAACGGTAGGCGTCTTATCCAGCTTCGATTACCCAAATGGTCCGCGATGCAGGTCCGCACATTTGCCGCGCGCCTGCAGCCGCACGTCGTCGAGCACGGTGCATGGCTGTTGCTCAACGGCGATATCGATGGCTCACTCGATCTCGGATCGGGTATCGGCGTGCATCTCACATCCGCACAGCTGATGGAGCTGGATGCCCGTCCGTTGCCCTGGGCTCAGGTGGTCGGCACGAGCTGTCACAATGCTTCGCAACTGAGCCACGCTGTAAGTGTCGGTGCCGACTTTGCGACGCTATCGCCAGTAGAGGCGACCGCCAGCCACCCTGGCGAGCCGGCGCTCGGTTGGCCACAATTCCAGCGACTGGCCAAAGGCGCCGCGCTGCCGGTCTATGCACTGGGCGGCGTGACGCCCACGGTGCTCGATAAGTCGCGTGAAAACGGCGCCCAGGGCGTGGCGGGTATTCGCGCCTTCTGGTGACGCGCTTGCTCAATCCCATCCACAGCAGTAGCGTGAAGCCATGCGCATCGTCTATCGAGCCCAAAATCTCATCGACGCCCATCTGGTGAAAGATGCGCTGGAGAACGCCGAAGTGCCCGCGTTTATTGCAGGTGAATACCTCACCGGCGGCGTGGGGCAGCTGCCAGCCATGGATTACGTCGCCGTATTGGTGCCCGATTCGAGCATCGATATCGCTGAGCCGATCGTGCGCGAGATCGACGGTGCGCTGACACAAGCGAGGTTGGCGATCCACGAGTTGGACGACGATACCGGCGACCTGCTGCCCGCAACCGGCTGAGGCGGCGATGTCCGATTCGTCCACCACGGCGCCGGCCGGCGTCGGCAGCGAAGTGTCCATGCGTGCAGCCATCATCCAGATGGCGATCGGCGCATCGCTGCTTTCCAGCACCAGCCTGTTCGTGGTTTACGCGCATACGGCACCGACGGTGTCCGGTTTTTACCGCATGCTTTTGGGCGGCGGGATGCTGCTGATCTGGGTGATTGCGCGTGGTACGTGGCAGTCCTTTGCATGGCGCGATCTTGCGTGGGCGTTGCTCCCGGCGCTTGGTTTTTCAGCGGACCTCATCCAATGGCATCGCAGCATTCTCTGGGTGGGGCCTGGCGTTGCGACGTTGCTCACCAACTTTCAGGTGTTCCTGATGGCTCTCGTGGGATTGGCGTTTTATCGCGAACGCCCGGGTCGCTGGTTTGCGCCCGGCATGCTGCTAGCGATGGTGGGCTTGTGGATGCTGGTCGGGGCGCACTGGTCGGTCTTTGATGCACAGCACCGTCTGGGCATTTGGTTGGGGTTGGGAAGTGGCGTGGCGTACACCATTTATCTGTTGAGTTTTCGGCAAGCGTTGAAAACACACACGCGTTTATCGCCCGCGCAATTTCTCGGTTTGATGAGTTTGCTCAGCGCATTGATGCTGGGGGCGTGGGGCTGGGGCGAAGGCGATACCTTCGCGATTCATGACGTGCATACATGGAGTGTTTTGCTGGCGCTGGGTTTCTTTGGACAAGTGCTGGCTTGGTTGTTGATGGTGCGCGCCATGCCACGATTACCCGCCACGCTGGTGGGCTTGCTGCTTTTGCTGCAACCTGCGTTGGCGTTTGTACTGGATGTGATATTGCTGGGTCGTCCCACCGCACCAGGCGAGTGGATCGGATGGACGATTGCACTAGTGGGTATCCTGTTTGGTGCGATGCGTCCTCGTCGACGCGCCTGACGGCATTTACGACATAACGGAGTGCGTGCATGACATCGTTTGAAGATCTGATTCGCGCGGTACCGGATTTTCCGAAACCCGGCATTGTGTTTCGCGACATCACGCCCTTGCTTGCCGATGGCGCTGCGTTTGCGCGTTGCATCGATGCGATGGCCGAACCGTGGTTGGAAAGCAACGTGCAAGCGGTGTGCGGTGTCGAATCGCGCGGATTTATTTTTGCCGCTGCGCTCGCGCAAAAATTGAAAGCCGGTTTTATACCGTTGCGTAAACCCGGCAAATTACCACCCCCGGTGATGCACGCTGATTACAAGCTCGAATACGGCACCGATCGTCTTGAAGCGCGTGAAGGCACCGTTCGCAAGGGTGAACGCGTCCTTCTCGTCGATGACGTTCTTGCGACAGGTGGCACTTTAGGTGCGGCACGTAACCTATTGGAACAACTCGGTGCCGACTTGGTTGGCGCATCTGTTGTTATCGAATTATTAGCGTTACAAGGACGCGCCCTTTGGCCAGAAGGCGTACCGTTGCGTACTGTGCTGCACTATTGATTCACTGTATTCCTTCAGAGTGGAGGTTCGACCATGCTTGGTATGGGTGCCTGGAAACAGCGCTTACCTCATCGAGACGACGCCTTGCCAGGACGCGAGCACCCGATCGCTCCCGCCGATGAGCATCATGTTCACGCACGTTCGTTGCATCCCGAAGCTTTTCCAAACAGCGAGAGCGTGTTGTTTGGCATGGGCTGTTTTTGGGGCGCTGAAAAGAAGTTCTGGAACATTCCCGGCGTGCTGACAACGGCGGCGGGCTACGCCGGAGGTTACACGCCCAATCCCACGTATCGCGAAGTGTGTTCGGGTATGACTGGGCACGCGGAAGTGGTACGCGTGGTGTATGACCCGGCACGTGTGTCGTTCGACACGTTGCTGAAAACATTCTGGGAAAATCATGATCCCACGCAAGGCATGCGTCAGGGCAACGATGCGGGCACGCAATATCGTTCGGCCATCTATACGTCCAACATAGCTCAACTGGACGCGGCGCAAGCTTCAGCGAAGCGTTTTCAGGCCGAGCTGGCGCGCAAGGGCTACGGCAACATCACCACGGAAATTGCGATGGCTGGACCGTTCTACTTTGCCGAAGACGATCATCAGCAATACCTGTCCAAGAATCCGGAAGGTTATTGCGGTCTTGGCGGAACAGGCGTGACGTGCCCGATTGGACTTTCGGCAAACGCCTAAGAATGTGCTTGTTCGACGTCGGCGGCCGACGCGTTCAGGCGAGTTTGCGGCGTTTGGGCGTTGAAGCAATGGCTGCGCTATGCGGATCGAGCAAGTCGCTCGGGAGATCCCTGAACACGCTTGCAAGTTGCTTGAGAAAGCCGCTCATGGCTGAACTCTTACGCCATACCATCGCAATGCGGCGGCTGGGCGCATGACCGCTGAATTCCACGAGTTGCAGATTGGGTGCCTGGGCGACAGGCGGCTTCACAGCCAGTGTCGGTAGCAACGTAATACCCACATTTGAGGCCACCATCTGGCGCAATGTTTCCAGACTCGTCGCCCGGAAGCCACTCTTCTCGCCCGCACCGGCCATGTGGCAAACCTCCAGCGCCTGATCGCGCAGGCAATGGCCATCTTCCAGCAACAGCAGGCTCTGATCGGAAAGATCGTTGAGCTTCAGGGCAGGGTGCTTAGCCAGCGGATGCGATTGCGGAACCGCTAGCAGGAATGGCTCTTCGAATAGGAATTCGGTGTGCAGATTGTCGTCGTGAATCGGCAACGCGAGAATGCCTGCATCGAGTTTTCCTTCGCGCAGGCGATGCAGCACCGTTTCTGTTTTTTCCTCGACCAATAAAAGCTCAAGTCGCGGAAAGCGCTCGCGTACCATGGGTACGACGTGCGGCAACAAATAAGGCCCGAGCGTGGGAAAGATGCCCAGACGCACCGTGCCTGATTCCGGATCGATCGTGCGCCGCGCAACGCCCTTGATCTGCTCGATCTCGTTCAGTACATCGCGTGCGCGATTGGCGATATCGCTACCCACGTCCGTCAGGAGCACTTTTCGCGGCGTTCGCTCGACGAGTGCGACACCTAGTTCGTCCTCAAGCTTCTTGATCTGCGTGGACAGCGTGGGCTGGCTGACGAAGCACGCCTCGGCGGCTCGGCCAAAGTGCCGGTGCTCAGCCAGGGCTACCAGGTAGTGGAGGTCGCGCAGGTTCATGGACAACTCCAATTATAGGCACCATCTATGAACATTATGATAATAATCGATTTGAACAATGCAAGCAGAGACTCTATCTTTGTTCGGGTTAGCGCCGCGGACAGCGGCGTGACCTTCCCGAAAGCCTTCAAAATAGGATCAACTACATGCTGACCATCGGCGACAAGTTCCCGCAGTTCAACGTTCCGGCCACCGTTTCGATCGAGAGCCTCGACAAGGCTTTCCAGAACATCGACAACACCACCTACAAGGGCAAGTGGTTGTGCGTGTTCTTCTATCCGAAGGATTTCACCTTCGTTTGCCCCACCGAAATCAAGGGCTTCAGCGACGTGAACGAGCAGTTTGCCGACCGCGATTGCCAGGTGCTGGCTGCCAGCACGGACTCCGAATTCGTCCATCTGGCATGGCGCAAGGATCACAAGGATCTGCGCGACCTGAAGTTCCCGATGCTTGCCGACATCAAGAAGGACCTGACTACGGCGCTCGGCATCCTGACCGAAGACGGTGTCGCTCAGCGCGCCACGTTCCTCGTCGATCCGGAAGGCATCATCCGTTTCGTTTACGTGACCGACGGCTCCGTCGGCCGCAACCCGGCTGAAGTGCTGCGCGTTCTGGACGCACTGCAGACCGACGAACTGTGCCCCTGCAACTGGAGCCAAGGCGAAGACACCCTCAAGGTCGCCTGATTCCAGTTATTGCACTCCGCGCCGCTCATCCCCTCCCCCATCGGAGCGCGCGGAGTCACCTGGCGGCGAAGTCCGCTTCGCCGCCATTTTTTTCCTTCTGCTGATGCATGAGTCCACGTATGGACTCCGTGCTCGCGTGCCCAACATTCGAAGAGATGCCCCATGAGCCTTGCTGACCTGAAAGCCCAATTGCCCGATTACGCGAAGGACCTGCGCCTGAATCTCGACTCCGTATTGAGCGAAGGTGGTGCGCCGGGACTGACGAGCAAGCAGATTTTCGTGATTGCGCTCGCTTCAGCAATTGCCTCGCGCTACAAGCCGCTGACGGCGGCCATTGCGGAAGAGGCTGCCAAGCACGCCAGTGCGGAAGAACTCAACGGTGCTCGCGTCGCTGCGGCGATCATGGGCATGAACAACATCTACTATCGCTTCTTGCATCTTGTCGAAGAACCTGAATACGGCACGCTGCGCGCTGGTCTGCGCATGAATGCGATGACGAATCCGGGTGGCGACAAAATCGATTTCGAACTTGCATCGCTCGCCGTGTCTGCCGTGAACGGTTGCGGCAAATGTCTGGAGTCGCACGAGAAGACGCTGCGCAAGCACGGGTTGTCGGCGCAGCCGATCCAGAGCGCGGCACGCATTGCTGCTGTGATTCACGCCGTAGCCGTTGCAGTCGAACAGGCTGACGTTGCAGGCTGAAACATATAACGGCACGCTAAGCAAAAACCCCGGCACATGTGCCGGGGTTTTTTTATGCCACATACATACATCGATTAGAGGTTGTAGTCGGCCAGCACCGAGATGTTGCTGAAGCTACCTTGTGGTGCTGTGACAAGGATGTAGTACGTGGTCGCTTGCGGTTGCGGAATGACCACGGCTTCACTGGTGCCAGGCTTGATCGAGCTGAAGTCGGCATTGCCGCCATTTGCGGACGGAGCGCTACCAGCCTTCACATACAAGCCTACGTTGCCAGAACCGCCCAACGTGCGGATGTTCAAAGTCGTGGCACCTGCCGGCACAACGATCGAGTACAGGTTGCCGGTGCTTGTGGAGTTCTGGCCGGACAGCAGCGCGCCCTTGGTTAGCGGAGTGGCATTGTCGCCCGGGTTCGGCGGTGTGGTGTCACTGTTCAAAGCCAGATTGACCGCGGCGTACGCATCGACAATGCCGGCCCCGATCGGCTGATCCTCGGTGACGGGAAATGCGCGAGCCGATTTCACGAGCACATTGGTCATATCAGCAGGGGACAGTGCCGGCATACCGGCCGCCTTCAAGGCGCCCACGACGAGAGCCACCGTGCCAGCGACGTGCGGTGCCGCTTGCGACGTGCCCGCCATGCCGCCATAAGCCTCGACCGGATCGGCAGGATAAGTGGGCGTCGTCGTGCCCAGATTGATAGCCTGCCAGACGAAGCCGTTGTTGACCTCCGCACCCGACGACGCATCGTTGGCGTATATGCCACCGCCCGGCGCTGAAATCGTCACGCCCTTGCCGTAGTTGGAATAGAACGCGCGCTTGCCCGTGATGCCGTTGGAAGCCACTGAGATGACGCCCGGGCAACTTGCCGGCGTGAAGTTGGAAGCATCTGCCGTGCTGTTACCTGCAGCCACCACCACTGTGGTGCCGCGACTAATCGCATCTTGGATAGCCGTGTATTCAGGCACGCTGGCATCGCACGTCCCCTGGCCGCCCAGACTCATGTTGATGACTTGCGCGGGTTGCGCCAGATCGGGCACGCCATCGATGTGACCGCCGGATGCCCATTCGATCGCATCGGAAATGTCGGAATCGTAGCCACCACAATGGCCCAGCACTCGCACCGGCAACACCTTGGCGTTGTAGGCGATGCCAGCCATGCCGACACCATTGTTGGTGAGTTCGGCCACTTCTCCCGACACCACCGTACCGTGCCAGCTGCTTGGCTCGCCGTCGTTGGGGTTGTTCGAACCGTAGCATTCCTGCAGATAGGGTTGCGTATTATCCCAGTCGCCAAGGTCCCAGCCGCCCGGCACGCGATCATCTGTAGCACGGCCGGAGACGAGCGAATCGGTGATGAAGTCGTATCCGATATTGTCGGTGGCGAGCGAGTAATCCAGATCCGGATGCTGCGTAATGCCGGTATCGATGACGGCAACCGTAACGCCGGTACCGTCGGCGATGTCCCATGCGTTATTGACGTCGGCGCCACCGGTGGTGTTGAAGAAATTCCACTGGTATTGCTGGTAGTAGGGATCGTTGGGCGTGAATGTTTGCGGTTGCGCAGCAGCTAGCATTGTTGCCTGCCAAGACGTCGGCGCAGTGAAGTCCTTCACCGCATAGCGCTTGTAGTCGGGATGCACGGATGCTACGGCCGGGTCGGCTGCGAGTTGCGCCACCAGTGCATCAGCTTCGCTCTGGCTGAGTTTGCGCGATGTGTGCACCAACTCCGAGCCCACTGCGAGCTTGCGCTTGTAGGAGACCGACAGCGGTGCCACGGTGGCACCGGTTGACAACTTCGTCGCACGGTTCAGGCCTGCGCGGCCGACGGCCGCATTCACGTTTTGCAGCACGGCGTCTTTATTGCTGCGCTCGGCCGAGCCGCTTTTGTAGGTGATGATGAAGCGATCGAAACTCTGCTCACCCGTCTGGCTCATACCAATAAAGCGGGGAGACGACGTGGATAGGTTCGCAGCGTGAAGGACCGGAACGGCCAACACCAGAGCAGCAGCGAGTGCGCCCATTCGAAAAGAGTGAAGTGACTTCATACATGAGTCCTTGAAGTGAGGCCCGAGGCTTTCCACGCCTCGGGTGGAATGGCGGACGATCTGCAATCGTCCGGTTCTCGCCATGCCGGGAACGGCATGGCGATGTACAAAACGCCTCCTCATGAGAAGAGGCGCGAGTGATTACCAGCCGAAGCTGACGCCAACCGTGCCGCTCGACTCACCACCACCGGAGATCGAGCCACCGATCAGCACGGCGCCGTTATCCGAGATACGGTGAGCAAGACCGACTGCCAGGGCTGCCTGACCGGCATACGTACCGGCCGCCGCACTGACGCGATTGTCGGTGCCCGGTGCCGCGGCGATCGCGCCGGCCATGCCAGCCATAGCGGTGCCCATGGCACCCACGCGGTTCAAGCGGGTGTTGACGGCGTGGAACTGGTTGTTCACTTGATCGCGGAACGCATTGAAGTTGTCGCTGGTGACCAAGCCCGCTGTCTTCTGGTCGGTGTACGCATTGGCGTTGGTCAGCGTTTCTGCGCTACTCGCATCGGTGTATGCGTTTGCAGCGTCAACGGCAGTTTGCGTTGCGGTCGTCAACTGCCCGACGTTGGCCGCATCGGTGGCATTGATGCCAGTAGCCACATTGGTGATTGTGCGTTCGTTGCCTGCAGTGCCCACCGATACGCTATTGGCCTGATCGGCGACCGATCCTGCACCGACGGCAACAGCATTCGACGCAGTGACTTGGCTGCCTTGACCGACAGCGGTACCCGCATCAGCAGAGACGTTGCTGCCGGCACCCACTGTCGTGGCGTTGGATGCGCTGCCGCCGACTTGAGCGTTTTCACCTAACGTGGTGTTGGTGTCAGTCGTGCTTGCAGCCAGTGTCGTCCCTGGTGCCGCACCTGCTGCTGGGGCGCTCGTGCTAAGCGAGCTCACCTGGGTTTCCAGGCTGCCGACGCGACCATTCAACGCGCTAACCGCACCGTCCAATGCTCCGAATGCAGTCCCCACACTGGAGTAGGCCTGGTTCTGGATCATGAACATCGGTGCACTCATCATGCCGCTGGCATTCATGCCCATGCCGCCGCCAATGGTGTCAGCCAGCGACTGATACTGCTGCACGTTCACCGCGTCGCTGCTCTTCAAGCCTGCGGCAATATTGGTGAGCGTGGTGCCGTTCGCACCGCCTAGCGTCACCGAGCCCTGGTTGCTGGCTGTGTCATAGGTGACAGCCGACATGGTGTTGCCACCGGCATCCATTAGCCCCACCTGCTTGAGCTGAGCAACGTTGACGGCGTCAGTGTTTTGAGTGCCGGCAGCGACGTTGGTGATCTGGCGTTCGCTACCCACGTCACCGACGGAGACCGAGTTGGCGCGGTCGGCAAAGCTGCCATTGCCAAGCGCAACGCTGTTGTAGCCTGTGCTTTTGCTATACGCACCCAGCGCCATGCTGGCATTGCCAGTGGCGGTGGCGCTAAAGCCAAGCGCAGTGCTCTGCACGCCAACGGCCGTGCTCAATCCGCCCATCGCCACCGCGCCATCGGCGGTTGCTTTGGCGCTGGCGCCGCTGGCAACCGACTGCGTGCCACTCGGGTTGGCGTCGTCACTGCCATCGTCGTT
>NZ_DATHMR010000215.1:0-57179 GCF_035486915.1 Dyella sp.
GAAAGTGCGTGTCGATGGACAACTGGTCTTGGGTAACAATTCGCAAATCGAAAAGGCTGTGTTGGCCGGCATGGGGCTGGCATGGATACCGGAAGATGTTGTGCAAACGCATGTCGCAAAAGGGCGTCTCAAGAGAGTGCTCGAGGCGTGGTGCCCTCCCTTCCCCGGCTACCATCTCTACTATCCGAATCGTCGACAGCATTCGCCTGCTCTGAATGTACTGGTCGAAGCGCTGAAATATCGCGGTTGAAGGTTTTGTCGCCGCCCACCCATCTCTCGCATTCATGAATACTATTCATAGGTTCATGCGCTTTACCCTACTTAATTCAATGCTCCCATAGCGCTAAGGTGTGTACTCCCCCTGGCGCCTCGCGCAAGCGACACGCCATGTCCTTGTTCCAATCATTTTGAAGGCGAACGTCATGAAGAAGCGCACCCTTGGAAAGAGCGGTCTGGAAGTATCGGCCATGGGTTTGGGTTGCATGGGCTTGAGCTATGCATACGGTCCGGCCACGGAGAAGCAGGAAGCGATCTCGCTTCTGCACGCGGCGGTAGATCGCGGCGTCACGTTCTTCGACACCGCCGAGGTCTACGGCCCCTATACGAATGAAGATCTCGTTGGCGAAGCGCTCGCACCGTTCCGCAAAAACCTGGTGATCGCAACGAAGTTCGGCTTCAAACTCGATTCCGAAGGAAAGCAGGTGGGTCTGGATAGCAGCCCGGCGCATATTCGTGAGGTAACGGAAGCCGCGCTGAAACGTCTGAGGACAGACCACATCGATCTGCTGTATCAACACCGCGTCGATCCGAACGTTCCGATCGAAGACGTGGCCGGTGCGGTGAAGGATCTGATCAAGGAAGGCAAGGTCAAACACTTCGGCTTGTCCGAGGCCGGCGTGCGAACTATTCGGCGCGCGCACGCGGTCCAACCGGTGACGGCACTGCAGAGCGAATATTCGCTGTGGTGGCGTGAGCCTGAAGAGGAAATACTGCCGGTGCTCGAAGAACTTGGCATTGGCTTCGTTCCTTTCAGCCCGCTCGGCCGCGGGTTCCTGACCGGCGCTATCAACGCGGACACGAAGTTCGGCGCCAACGACTTCCGCCACAACGCCCCACGTTTCGCCCCGGACGCTCTGAAGGCCAATCAATCGCTGGTTGATGTGATCGGGCGTATCGCGGAGCAGAAGCATGTGACACGTGCGCAGATTGCCCTGGCTTGGCTGCTTGCACAAAAGCCATGGATCGTGCCGATTCCGGGAACCACAAAGTTGTCTCGTCTTGAAGAAAATCTTGGCGCAGCGAACGTCGAGCTGACGACAAGCGATCTTCACGATATCGACGGTGCGCTGTCTGCTGTGACGGTGCAAGGCGAGCGTTATACGGAACGCATGCAGCAGTTGGTCGATCGCTGAGCCGTGGAGACGATGTAATGGCTGACACACCTTCGACGGCGCACAAGGCGTTTGGCGATATTGCACCTGCTCTGGCCGACATCACCGACAATGTTCTGTTCGGTGATGTGTGGCAACGTCCGGGGTTATCGCCACGCGACCGCAGTTTGATTACCGTTTCAAGCCTTATCTCGCTCTATCGCGTCAACGAACTTCCTTTCCATCTGAAGAAGGCGCTCGAGAACGGCGTTACCCGCGATGAATTGATCGAGGTCATTACGCATCTCGCCTTTTATTCGGGATGGCCGACCGCCAGCACGGCGCTTTCCATTGCACGTCGTGTTTTTGAGGAAGCGGCCGTTTGAAAGTCGTATGGCGGTGGCGTCGGAATCCGGATGCCGCCGTCGCAATGACGCGGAGATAAAAAAACCGCGCCCTTTTGGAGCGCGGTGCCACTTCCTTGTGATTCACTCCCTGTGAGTACGGCTTCCTTGTTCGTTGCTAGAGGCGATCCGCATTACCCGCCGTGCTTGTAGGAGCAGTAAGAGCCGTCGCACCCGACTCAAGTTTCTCGGCCATAAAAGCGTTGGCCAGTTGCGCAAGCGTCGAAAGCGCATTGCCACCCTCCGCACCCAGCGCAATCTTCGGAACGATGGCGATCTGGCCTTCACGCAACGCATCGGCAAACTGCTTGCCAAGATCGTTGATGATCTGCATGCGGGCACCCTCGCCCGTCAGTGCCTCAGCTTTTGCCCGAATGGCATTGGCTTCGGCCTTACCCACGGACTCGGTTGCCGCCGCCTTACCTTCGCCTACTGCGATCTGGCGCTTGCGTTCGGCTTCGGCGTTGATGTTGATCACCTGGGCATCTTTGGACGCCACAGCGATGGCTGCATCGCCTTCGTTCGTCTTGATCTTCACGTTGATTTCGGACTTAGTGAGTTCCGTCTGGATTTGCGTCGTTGCTTGCGCCTCGCGCAAGGTCCGTTCCTTCACGGCTGCCTGTTGCTGTTGGTCATAGGTTTCCATTTGTTCTTTGGCGACCTGGCGATCGCGCAGCTGGTTGAGGATCGTGTCGATGCGCTGACCCGATGCGTCACCCGTATTGCCATGCGGCGTACCAATCAGCACCTCCTGAAGCTCAAGGTTGTAAGCGGCAAAGCGTCCCTGCATATCCACGCTCGCCTTTTCCTGAATCGTCGAACGTTCTTGCAGAAGCTCGATCAATGTCTTGGTCTGTCCCGTGTTCTTGAAGTACGCAGAGACCATCGGGTCGAGCGTCTGATCGACCAGGCGCTTGATATCGCCGAAACGTTGCACGACCAGGGGCGCCTTGCGGTAATCGATGTGTACGACCACCGACAACGGCATCAGCGGTTCGAATGCATCCTTGGTGATCAGCGCGACTTCGGAAAGGTTCTCGTCATATTTGTGCGAATTGGTGACCTCCTTCGACCATTTCAAAATGAAGTTGGTGGTCGGTACCAACATGATCTTGCCGGCGTAGGTATTGAAGGCGTACTTGCCCGGCAGCAATGGTTCTTTCCACACACCGCGGCAACCGTTGTCGACGAGTTCGCCGTGCGAGTAACCATCGCCTGAGCGGTCGGCACCCGCCTTGCCAAAATACGAAACTACGACGCCGACACTGCCCACCGGAACGACTGTCTTGCGAATGAACTCCACCGTGGCGAACAAGCGGTTGATGTAGTACGTACCTTCCACCAACACCTGATGCTGACGGCCACGACGGCCTCCGGCACGCAGGAATGCGTTGATGTTTTGGAAGTTGTTGTGGAACGTGGCCCTGTCATTGGCATCGTCACCGACGCGCGGTGCGACGATTTCATCCGGCGCGAGTACCGGGCCGTCGTGAATCGTCACAACGCCGAGAACGTCGCTCGCGTTGTCGTCCACTTGATCGGACTTCTCGGCCTGAACGACGCGCGACGCAACGCCGCCGATCACCACAGGCGTGAAGCCATTCCGGTCGCGCAACACCTGACCCATATGATCGATCGTGTTTTTCTCCTCATCTGACAACAACAAGCCATGCACGCGCGAAGCGGTGATGATGACGAACTGCGCAACGTTGATCGCATGCGTACCTTCGCGGACGATCGCGCGTTGCGGACCTTTCTGACCACCGGCCTTGAGGAACGCCGAAACGTCTTCGATGCCCGCATCGACCAACACGCCGAGCGCCTGGCCATCCGTCAGTTCACGGCCGTCACGCGCAAAGATGTAACCGATCTCTCCTTGCGGAATCGTCACGAGATCGACCTTGTGCACGCGATACTGGAATGGAAAGAAGTAATGAATGCCACCGCGAACGACCTGCGGCTGGAAACCTACTTCGCCATTCAATGCAATCAGGCCATGGGTCAACGACGAGGCACCCCACAACCTTTCCACAATACCGACGCGATCGTTGGGGATGTAAACGATGGCGTTGGACATGTAGGTCAGTAACAACAGCACGACGATGCTTACGGCTACTGCAATAAGAATGATCATTTCTTTCTGTCCCTGATGGAAAAAGTGCCTGACCGAAAGTCAGGGCCGAGATAAAAGTCGATTGGAGTTAGGTCATAAAGACGACTCTTGCGAGTTCCCCCGTTGTTTTTGGACGCAGTTCGCCTTCGACCGGCGATCGACGGCCGATACGTAGTCGGTTCGTTCTGACTGTGTGCGGCGTTAGCTGTCTGGCGCGCTGCTATCCAGACGCGCGCGGAACCCTGGCGACCGCGCTTCGCCGCTTAGTACGAAAAACGCATGATTGAAGGTGCGCATGGCAATGACCCCGAGCGCGTACGCTCGCGAAGTCCTCATGGACTCAGACGTGGGAAGGATGTCGGGAATTTGTCCCTGCTAGAGGGGGCGCGTGTTCGTGGCTGTCTTTCGCGGCACGTCGTAACGAGCAGGACACTGAAAGATGCGAATCATGTTGGCGGGTCGGTTGACCTTGGGTGCGTGTATTTTACTCCCGCTTTTTGGGAGTGTGGGTGACGTTATAACAATCGCTGTAACGGACACTTCGCATAAGCTTGCGATGGCGAGGCGTTATGCAATTCATTCCTGTTTGCATTGTTGTACCGCGCTTCTAAGTCACTGTATAAGCTTGCGGTTGACCCTTCAGGTGAGATGACCCATGCGCCGCACCCTGCTATCGCTGTTGGCACTCGTGAGTTTTACCTGCGGCATTCATGCCGATGAAACAATCGTGGCGCCGCACGAACAACCAGCATTGCTTGAATTGGCCTCGGCACCCGATCAAGCCCAGTTGCGCGCGACCATCACGAAACTCGTCGGTTTTGGTACGCGGCACACCCTGTCCGACACGACCTCCGACACACGCGGCATCGGTGCCGCGCGTCGCTGGGTGAAATCGCGTTTTGATGCCATCTCGCACGATTGCAATGGCTGTCTTGATGTAGAAACGCCAACGCAAATGGTGACGGGCGAGCGCATCAAGACACCCGTCGAAATTATGGATGTGTTTGCGATCAAACGCGGCGATACCGATCCGGATCGCGTCATCGTCATCAGTGGTCATCTTGATTCGCGTGTAACCGATGTAATGAACAGTCACAGCGATGCGCCGGGCGCCGACGACGATGGCTCTGGCGTTGCGGCGGTCATCGAGGCAGCAAGACTGCTCTCGAAACAGGGCAATCACGCCACATTGGTGTTTGCCGTGCTTTCCGGCGAAGAACAGGGACTTTATGGCGGCAAATTGCTTGCCGATTACGCCGTGGCGCATAACTGGCAGGTCGAAGCGCAGCTCAATAACGACATTATCGGAAACAGCCGCGGCATGAACGGCGTGACCGACAGCACAACCGTGCGTGTCTTTTCCGAAGGAACACGCAGCACCGAAACGGCTGCGCAGGCGAAACTGCGCAGCTATCACGGCGGTGAAGTCGATTCGCCCTCGCGAAATCTCGCGCGTACGATGGCTACCATCGCCGACACGTACCTGCCCGACTTCCACGTTCGCATGGTCTACCGCACCGACCGCTTCGGCCGCGGTGGCGATCAGGTCCCCATGCTGGAAGCAGGCTTTCCCGCCGTACGCCTTACGGAAGGTCACGAGGACTACACCCATCAACATCAGGACGTGCGCGTTGAAAACGGCGTGCACTACGGCGACACGCTGGACAATATCGACTTCCGTTATCTCGCCCGTGTAACAGCACTCAATACGCTGACGATGGCGCAATTGAGCCGTGCGCCCGCCCCGCCCACGGATGTGTCCATCGAAGGCGCTGTCGCCACCGACACCACGGTTCACTGGAAAAAGATTCCGGGCGCCGCGGGCTATCGTGTCTATTGGCGCGACACCACCGCACCGCAATGGCAATACAACCGCGATGCAGGCGATGCGACGCAGGCCGTCATCAAGGACGTCGTCATCGACGACTGGTTCTTCGGCGTGTCATCCATCTCCAGCGATGGATATGAAAGTCCGGTGGTATTTCCGGGCGTCACCGGCAGCTTTACCCGTTTGCCTCCGGCGGCGGGTCACTGACGCGGATGAGCCGTCACCTTTCCGGCCAATGCCACGCCGGTTCGTCCAACATACCTAAACCAGCCACTTCTGTTTGACTCAAGTTTTTTTCCAACTGGATGGTGTTGCAGTCCGGAGAACTTTCCAGATCGGCGATCAATCGCGGCGCATGGGATATCACCCAGATCTGACTGCGCTTTGAGGCGTGCACGATCAATCGCGCCAGCGCGGGCAAGAGATCCGGATGCAGACTTGTTTCAGGCTCATTCAAGACCATCAGCGGCGGTGGCCGTGGCGTGTGGAGTGCGGCGATCCACAAGAGATAGCGCAACGTACCGTCGGATAGCTCGGCCGTGGACAGCGGTCTCAACAGTCCATGTTGACTGAAGTAAAGACTGAAGCGACCGCCATCGGCGATCACTTCGACTTTTGCGCCGGGGAAAGCATCTTGCACCGACGCGTTAAGCGACTGATCGTCGCCAATCTCACGGATGGTTTGCCATGCAGCGGCGAAATCGCGCCCATCGTGACTCAGTACGGGCGTGCGCGTGCCTAGTTGCGACAAACGCGCCGGCGCATCCGCATCCGAACGAAAGTGATCGTAGAAGCGCCAGCCCCGTATGGACTCGCGCAACGCCATGACTTCCGGAGCGCGCTCCGGATCGGCCATTTGCGAGAAGATGCTTTCGAAAACGCTGAGATGTTCGGCGATAACTCGCCAGCTGCGTCCATCCCGAACGCGCGCCATAGCTCCACGCCGCTCCACCAGCGTGTTTTGCAGCCGCAGAAACGGGCCTGCCCAGATCGACTCGCATTTGATTTCCGGATCAAACCGGAAGGCCGTCGGAAAGTCTTTGGGTGGTGGCGGAAATCCGAAATCGATCGCGTAACCGAAATCCTCGCCAGCGAATCCGAGCTTGAGTGCGGCGGGTTCTTGCCGAGCGGTACCCTGTATGGGCACCTCCCCGCGTTGCGTGCGCTGCGTTATGTGTTCTGGACCGGCCCACAGCGTCGAGAGCAGGCCGCCCTCGCGAGCCAACGCGCCGACGACATTGCCCTGCGCCGTCTCCGCCAGCAACCGCAATGCGCGATACAGGTTCGACTTTCCGCTGCCGTTGGCGCCTGTGATGACATTCAAACGTCCGAGCGGCAACGTTATCGAGCGCAACGAACGATAGTTGGCAATCGCGAGTGTGCTGAGCATGTGCAGAAACCTCCCTTTTTTCGTTACATGCTTCCGATAGTCGCCAGCGATGCTCTCACGGCTTGAGATTAACTATAGCGCTTCGGTAGAACGCTTACGCGAGCTGTCCGACATCGCGTAACTGCTGCGCTTTGGTTTGACGGGACTTTGCCCACTGATTCACGACAGCACACAGGATCAGTAGCGATCCTGTAACAAAGAAGACCTCGTGCAAACCCACGCGCGCGCCGATCTGGCCGCCGATCAGTGGCCCGATGACTTGTCCGCTGAATTGCGCTGACTGCAAATAGCCCAGTGTTTTACCCGTCTTATTTTCGCTGACGGAGTGGCGCACGAGCTTGGCGATGGCGGGAAGCAAACCAGCAATCGTCATCCCCATCAACACGCGCAAGATGGCCAATTGCCACCATTGCGTCACGAATGCCTGCGGCACCATGGCCAGGCCCGTCGCAATAAGACAGCCGATAATAACGTTCCAGCTGCCGATACGGTCCGCAAGTGCGCCGAGCTTCGCAGCGGTCAGCATGCTGCCTAATGCGGAAGCCGCCATGACGATGCCTGCGATGCGCGCGAGGTGATTCGTGGGCACATCCAATTGACCGATATAGACCGTGATGATGGGCTCGATGGACATGTTGGCCAGAAGCACCATCATCGCGGTGACAAGCAGCGCAAATAGAATCGACCCGTTCGACGTCGACTGCTTTTCTGCATTCAACGTAACGTGACGTTTCGCATCCGACTGGCGATCGAAGTCTTCCCGAATCAGAAAGATGGTGGCTGCGGCGGCGGCGACTGCAATCATCGCGCCACCGACAAAGAACGTACCGCGAATGCCCACCCATGCCGGCAGAAATCCGCCAACCAACGGGCCAACTAGGTTACCTGTCAGTGCGCCCGTAGATAAAACGCCCAACGCCCAACCCGCGCGATCCCGCGGTGCCTGTGTGCCGATCATCACGATGGATGCCGATGCGTAGCCACCCACGAGTCCGGCAATGAATCGCAGGACAACAAGTTCGACCACGCTGTGCGCCACGCCGATCAGTGACATCACGATCGCCATCCCAATTGCCGCGCGCACCAGCATGGGTTTGCGGCCATAACGATCTGCCAGATGTCCCCACATGGGTGCGGTAATGGCCGTACCAAAAAATGTCGCCCCGAACGCCACGCCGGACCATTGGATAACCGACGACGACGACGTCACGCCAAGCTGCTGTACGTATAGGGGCAGAAATGGCAACAGCATGCTCAGGCTCACCAGTGTGGTGAATGAGCCGAATACGCACACGATCAGGTTGCGCCGCCAGTGAGCCGTGTTGCGCTCGGCATAACTGGCACGAGCCGGTTTATTGTCCACCTTGTACACACCTGCATTGGCTTGCACCGACATACATCTACCTTCTCGATGCTGTGTTCGCGAACGTGGGCTGCGCGGATTACCGCGCAGCCCATATGCTTACTTCTTTCTTACTTCTTTCCAGCGCGTTGTAGCTTTCGATACTCGGTAATGCTCATGCCCTCCCATCCCCAGTTGTCGGTGTCGACTTCCTCGATCACGACAAAGGTGGAATTGAGCGGTTTGTTGAGCACGTCCAACATCAGTTGGCTGGCACCTTTGATAAGTGCGGCCTTTTCTTCCTTGGTCGTTGCATCGCGACCTGGACCCGAACCTTCGCGCGTAATCTGGATGGTGACGACAGGCATGATCGATCTCCTTACTACACAGTGACGTTATTAGTGACCCGCACTCTGACCGCCATCGACATGCAGGATTTCACCCGTCACGAAGCCGGCAGATTCGAGATAGAGAATGGCTTGCACGATGTCGCTGATCTCACCCATGCGATTGACCGGATGCAAGCCGGCCAGCGCGGCGTGTGTTTCCGCGCCATGCATCGGCGTCTTGATGATGCCGGGCGACACCGCGTTGACGCGAATGCCTCGCTTGGCATATTCGATGGCCAGCGATTTGGTCGCAGCATTGAGGCCGCCCTTGGTGAGAGAAGCGAGCACTGACGGCACACCATCCACCGCGTGTTCGGCGAGCGTCGTGGTGATGTTCACGACGTGGCCACTGCCCTGCTTTTCCATCTCGGCGATTGCGGCTTGCGTGATGTGGAAGAAGCCATCGAGATTGGTGGCCAGTGTCTTGACGTAGTCGTCCACCGTGAAGGCGGTAAACGGCTTGGCGATAAAGTTGCCTGCATTGTTGACCAACGTGTCGACGCGGCCGAAACGCTGCATCGCTTCCTTCACGATGCGCTCGGCAACGGCGCGGTCTCCGATATCGCCAGGCACCGTCACCACATCGGGATCGCTCGAGGGCTTGATGGAACGGGAGTTGGCGATGACGCGGTAATCGCGATCGCGGAAAGCCTTGACGAGACCTGCGCCGATACCTTGCGAAGCACCCGTAATAATGGCAACTTTTCGTGGACTGTTCATGATGTTTATCTCTCGAAGGGAAAGGGGATTGTCGTTGTGATGCCGAACACGTTGGCGGCACCGACAGCGCGTAATCTAGGCCTCTAGAGCACCGAAGCGAATCCCTGCTGTTCGGTAGACATTCTTCCGCGTAGCGGCAGAATCCCCTGAGAAATTATTTCGATGCGTCCTTTGCGAAGCACGCAAATTGCGCGCGCAGACGTGGGAGGGCGAAATCCACAAAAGCGCGTACTTTGGGCACCGATAGGCGACCGTACGGTGAGACAAGATGCACAGGGATAGGACCTTGCTCCGCATCCGCAAGGATCACGCGCAGCAAACCCTCCTTGATTTCCGTCGCGATGTGATACGAAAACAGGCGTGTTACACCATGAGCATCGACTGCCGACGATGCGGCGGCACGAACGCTATTGACGACGAATCGGGGCGTAAACGATACGGCGCGCGGAATGGATGAACCCGCCACGGGAGGAAAACTCCACGATTCCAAGCCAAAGTGTGTCATGGCAATGATCTGGTGCTTGCCCAGATCCGCGGGTTCCACGATACGCGGATGCTTCGATAGATAGCGTGGCGATGCTGCCACGACGCGTCGAACGTCACCGACATGATGTGCGACGAGCGTCGAATCGGCGAGGTGCGAAATGCGCAGTGCGATATCGATACCTTCGTCGATCAGGTTGACGGGCCGGTCGAGCAGATACAGACGTATAGTGACCGTCGGATACTCTTCCATGAAGTCGTCGACAATGGCCCGCAAGAATTCAACGCCGGCGACGACGGGCGCAGTGATGGTCAAGGTGCCGCGCGGTACGGATCGTTCGCCTGCCGCCTGTCTGTCGGCTTCTTCCAGGTCCTGCAGTACTTTTCGGCATGCCAGCGCATAGCGCTCGCCCGCTTCGCTCAGCTTGATGGATCGTGTGGTTCGGTGAAGCAGCGGCACGCCCACATGTGCTTCGAGAAATGCGATGGCTCGGCTCACTGCTGCCGCGGAGCGGCCTGTTTTGCGGCTGGCACCGGCAAGGCTGCCTTCGTCGAGTGCCGCGACGAAGACTTTCATGGCGTCAATGCGATCCATAAAGCATGCTCCGTTCGCTGCCGTCCGGCGTCAATGCGGATCGCCTTATTCTGGACCTTCGATTTGCCAATGCAAAATGAGAGCTGGGATCTTTATGTCCCAACCCTCCCCGTCTTCGGCACTGCCTTACATTGCCGGCGATTTATGACAGCGCCTGATCCAGCTCGTTTTTCAAGGCTTGCATCAATGCGTGCGCGGATAGCGCACGTGCGAGCGGTGCGCCCTGACCCGCCCATTGCGCGCCGTAGCCGGTCTGCCCGGCTGCCTTGCCTGCGGCATTCAACGATTTGCCCGCGTCATAGGCAATGGGGTAGTCGGGAATGCTGTCGTCTGACACGCTGCTGCCCAGTCGCGTAAAGTCGTTGGCGAGACTGCGCGCGGGACGTCCGGAAATGGCGCGCGTCATGATCGTGTGGCGTGCCGCATCGCTGAAAAGCAGCTTGCGGTAGCCCGCGTCCGCCAACGATTCATCGGTCGCGACGAACGCCGTTCCCATTTGTGCAGCACTTGCGCCTAGCGACAACACTGCCGCAATACCTGCGCCATCCATGATGCCGCCGGCGGCAATCACCGGAAGATCGACTTCCTGCACCAGCACCCGCGTCAGCGCGAGCGTTCCGAGCCGACTGTCTTCCACATCCGGATCGAACATGCCGCGATGACCACCTGCTTCATAACCTTGCGCGACGATGGCATCGATACCCGCCGCCTCGATGGCCTTCGCTTCTTCAAGATTGGTCGCGGTGGCTAGCAGCACGATACCTGCATGGTGCAACGCTTCAATCTGTGGCCGCGTCGGCAGACCAAAATGAAAGCTCACTGCTTTGGGCTTTTCTTCAACGAGCATGTCGAGCATGTCGGCGTCGCTGAGGAACGACGTGTAGATCTCGTGCAAGGCATCGGGCGGTACAGCGCCCATGCGCTCGAACTGTGGACGCAGACGTTCAAGCCACGCCAATTCTTTCTGCGTGTTTGCGCGTGCAGGCCGGTGAGTAAATACGTTGATGTTGAGCGGCCCGGTGCTTTCTTTGCGAAACTGATGAATTGCTTCGCGGGCCTTGGCGGCGTTCATCGCACCGACGCCGAGCGAACCCAAGCCACCGCTTTCACTAACGGCTGCTGCCATGGCAGGCGAGGATGTGCCCGCCATCGGCGCCTGGATGATGGGCACGGTAATACCGAGCCGAGCGAGCAAACGATGGGAGTGGTTCGTCGCCATACGCTTTATCTCCTACTACTTCGTGCGAGTGGGAGTCACTTTAAGCGTGTCGCCTGCACGAGCGAAGACCTATCGTACGGGATTCAGTCTTCCGATTCGCGAAAGAATGCAGGCAGCGCGTGAACAACGCAGCATGCGCTCTTACGGGGCCTCTTTGTTATCCGCCCATGGCGCATAGATCCAGCAATTGTCGTAGAACCGCTGCAGCGATTCCTTGACGCCGGTGACTTCGTACGCAAAACCGTAGCGGAATGCACTGTTGCGATCAGCCACCCAGGCACCGAGTGCTTGCGCGCGCACGATGTTCGTGAGCTGGTTGGCCGGATACGTGCGATTGAGAACCACGGTGTCGTTATCGAGCGTCAGACTCGTCGTCTGTGCCGGCAAAAGTTCTTTCTGATTGAGCTCGAAGTAGGAACGAACGCCATGCGAAACGATCTGTCTGGCCTGAACCGCGCCCACGGTGCTGTAGGCAGCAAGTTCGATGTTGCCGCGCTTGCAAAGCATCGTGATGCGGTGCTCGCCGTTGCGGTCGGTCTGCTTGAGTTCCAGGAAAGGCGCGCCGGACTCGAGTCGATACGTTGCCCTGAGAAAAAGACGGCCGTTGTTGGCAAGTCCTGTCGCCAGCATCTGATCGGCGTTCAACCAGACTTCGCCGTTGCTTGTCGACGACGACGATTGCGCGAGCACTTTGGCGTTGATGTCCATGTCCTGCAAATAGGATGCTACCTGGTCTGGCGCCTGCGCTGTCTGATTTGCGTCGCCGGGTTTGGGATCGGCGATGTAATGCATGGGAAATCCGATGCGATCGCTGCCCGCAGGCGCCCAGCGATAAACACCGCCCAGATAGGCATATGCACATGCATCGGAGCAGACCGCGGTTTTGACGACGGACGATGCCGAGCGAAGTTTCGGCCTTGGCGTACCCAGATGCGTCACCATCGAAGTGGATCGGAACAACCTGCCGAGCGCGATGCCGGCGCTTATGTCTCCGCCTATCGAATTCAAATAGATGTCCGAACCGTTCGGAATCTTGCCCGACTTCACCAAGGCGTCGAAGCGACTTGGCGCATTCGCATCGATGGTGCCGTAGATGTAAACCTGCGGCACCTTCGTTACCTGGAGCGTCAGGCGATCATCGTTGACCTGGATGGATAGCGCACCCGAGGCCTGTCCCTGCAGCACGTTATTACTCGCACTCACGGCGTGTGCCGGACCTACACATGCCAGCAGCAGCATGGCCGCATAACCGATGGCTGAGCGCCAGCCAGTGCGCCAGCGGAAGCGTTCGTGGGTGTAACGGTGCGGCACAGCCAATCCTTCATTTAAGACTGCGAAGTTTCCCTTGCGCTGGATGTCCTGCAGGTGAATACAGCCCGAATCGGGCGGCGTAACCTTGGCGTTCAAAGACTTAGGAACGGGGGCTGCGCTTTCAGCCGTGGCGCTGGTATCGGTCAAAACCGGAGAATGCCTTCCTTCGCGAGCGCACTTGAACAGAAACGCCCTCGGCAATTTCTTTTCGGAGGAAGCGCTGGCACGGCAGGAATTCGTTTTCAGGCTTCGCCATGCCGCTGCCTGCAAAGATTCGCAAACCGTAACGACGGCTCACCCGACGCATCACCTCATCCTCACATTCGCAGTGACATCGCCGAAGGTACAGATCGAACGGTGGCCGAGATCACAGACAGCAAACGTCAGTTTGAGGACAAGTAGTATTACTCGTCGACTTATAAGCAGATGGCTGTCGCGTTGTCGTCGGGAAGGACCAGCTGTGTCGACATACGTCGTGATCGTGCTCTCACATCAGCGTCATGAGTGACGCACCACGCACTTTTTTCAAGCACGAATCATGCCCCAAATACGAAAGATCGTGCACGAGTTTCTCAGGTTAAGAAATGCATCACAGTTTTTCTCGTCTAGAATGTTCATCGTAGTAAGGACAACTTATCTCACCAGCATCGAAGACAGGGGGGCCTGATGATCGAGCTGGAAATTCAGGGTCTCTCAGAGTCGCGAGAGGGCCTACTTATTGACGTCGGCAGGTCCGTCGTCGCCAGTGGTTTTACCTTGCAGCGTCAACGTCTGACGCAGGACGTCAACGGCATCTTGCTGACCATGGTCGTGCGCGGACCGGAGCGCAAACAGCGTGCGCTCGAAGCCGCGCTGGATGCGAATGAGCGTCTTATCAGCTTCCACACGTATCCGTTCGAAGACGGCTCATCGAAGCCGCACTACGCAGCAGCGGTCAAATTTGCGCGGCCACCGGTTGCGCCGGCACCCGTACCCGTCGCCGAAACGGTTGCCGTAGCGGCAGCGGCTGCAGCGCCCAAACAACCTGCTATCCCTGCAGTTGCCGCGGCCGAGACGATCGCGGCTGTCGCAACGGTAGCGCCTGACATGTCGCACGCTGCGATGGCATCCGCGGCTGCTCCGGCACCACGTGCCACGTCGGTGGCAAAACTTTTTGCCGACACGCCTGTTCTTCCTTCCGTACCTGAAAGGGTCAAGCCGGAAGCGGCTCCCGTGGTCGTGGCGGCGGCTGCACCGCAAGAAGAAGCCGAGCCGGAATTCGTCTTCTACACACCGCGCGCGTCGGCACCGGCAGCCGCTCCGGTGGTTGTCGATCCGTATGTCGAAGTGATTCCGCTGGGTCCGGATGAAGACGCTGTCGAAAAAATCGTGCCGAAGTTGTTGAACGGCTATCCACAGATTTTCCATTGCCTGCATTCATTGGAAAGCTCCGTGGCGCCGGGCGCGCGCGAATCGTCGCTGCAGCTGGCGGGCCAGCGCACCGGCGCGTGGGTATTTGAACGCGATTACCGACCCAGCGCGAAACTCGGCCTGGAGGAAGCGATGGAGCGCATCGGCATACCTGCGTTGCGCGCGCTGGCGGAAGTCGAATACGTCGGCGGACAGCTGCGCATTCGCAACAGTCCGTTGTGCAAGGAAGGCGGTCGCTCCAGCTGCCAGTTTTTCATCGGCTATCTGGAAGGATTGCTTGGTCCCATTCTCACCTCGAGCAGTCTCTCGACCTTTCCGCTTGGTTGCTGCAGTTACGGCGGCGATGCGTGCGTGCTCGCCATATCTGACTAAACCTGTCCGATTGAGCCTGCAGTCTCCCCGCACTCGCGACGTATGGCCACATTGACCGCGCCTGCCGCCTGACGAACTGGTAAGATCGGCGTTGCGGGTATGCCCGCATGGCCGGGAAAGGTTGTGGTTCGTCTGAGGACTTCACGTCTGTATGTCGCGTGGCTGGCAATGCTGGCCATGGCGCTTATTGTCGTGATGCCCGCGATTTCGCGGGTCATGCCGATGACGGGCGCGATGCCCGGCATGGATGCGTCCTGTCCTTATCACGATCATCAGGCATCGACGCGCCATCCTGATGCACCCGGTACGCCTGCCGATCCGACGGAGCGTTGCGGTTACTGCGTTCTGCTGAGCCACACGCCACTCCTTACCGCAAACGTCATCGTCCATGTCGTGCCGGCAGCGCCGAATGTCGCCGCTCCGGTTGTTGCACTTCCAGCCGACAGGTCTGAAACGCCGCAGCTAAGTGCCGATCCGCGCGGGCCACCTTCTCTCACGCCGACAGCCTGACGCACACACCGCGGCGCATTCGCCGTGACTGTTTGTCGTTTTCATCTCGGCATCTATCTGTGCGAGTTCTTGCCGCGCGTGGCCTTTGGCGCCATGGCGCGCGTTCTTGGCGATAGGCCGTCCTAATGCGCTTGGCGAGCGATCCATATCGATGGAGCGCTACCAATTCTGGAGTTTGTGTTCATGCGCGCCATGAATCGGTTGGACATGTTTGTTACACGATGCAAGTGCTCTGCGGGATGTTCGTCGTCCCGATGCTCTAAAGTTTCTCGCTCAATCCCCACGATCGCGGCCATCATGGGTTTGTCCGCCATCGGCCTGCTTCCACAAGCCGCACACGCCTGTGCGACATGCGGTTGCACCTTGAGCACCGACGCCGCGACCGGTTATTCCGCCGCATCCGGCTGGCGCATCAATATCGATTACACCTTCATCAATCAGGATCAGCTGCGTACCGGCAGTAGCAGAGCGACGCCGCAACAGGTGGTCAATCGGCCATCCGACCCATCGCTCGGCGGCGGTGAAATCGAGAAGGACACCATCAATCGCTACATCAACGTATCGGCTACGTATCGCTTCAACGCGGATTGGGGCGTGACGTTTCTCGTGCCCTATGTCATGCGCGACCACGAGACATACGGCACGCAGCTTGCGCCGTACACACCCTCCGAAACGGCACCCGATCAGATCAGCGGCGCGCATGTCTCGGGTATTGGCGATGCAAAGATCCTCGCCAGTTATCAGGGTTTTCTGCCCACGCACAATCTGGGTGTGCAATTTGGCGTGAAGCTTCCGACAGGCAACTACGGTGGTCAGGCAGAAGACGGAAATCTGGTCGGCCATCCGGTGACCTTCAACACCGGACCCAATCTCGGACAATCGCTCGACACCAGTTTGCAGGCTGGCACGGGTAGCACCGATCTGATCGTAGGCGGCTACTACTTTCAGCCTGTGAGCCAGAATTTCGATGCGTTCGTGAACGGGCAATTCCAGGCTGCCGTGAAAGAGAATCTGGATACGCCAGGCGCGGATTATCGCCCGGGCAATCTGGCTACCGTCAGTTTTGGTGTGCGTTACGAGGCACACGCCAACTGGGTGCCACAGCTTCAGATCAACTGGCTTCACAAAATGGCGGACCAGGGCTTTCTGGCCGACAGACCCGATACCGAGGGCACCGTGGCGTATCTCAGCCCCGGCATCAGCGGCAGCCTGAGCAAGAATTTACAGGTTTATGCCTTCGTGCAGGTGCCGATTTACAGCCATTTGCAGGGATATCAGCTGTTTCCAGGCTGGACCGGAACGGTGGGCGTGAGCATGAAGCTCTGACCCACCGCAATCGACGCGTTACAATGGACGTTGCCGTTTAGGCGGCAACGTCGTCCAAAAACTCATAGAGCTTTTCACGATGTTCAGACAGCCCATCCACACATTGCGATACCTGCTTGTTGCTTTGGCGATAGCACTTGCCAGCACATCGCTGTACGCAAACGATCTGGCCGTCGGGCAGCCTGCTCCGCCGATCACGATGACGACGCTGGACGGCAAGCACATCGACTTGACGGATCTGCGCGGCAAAGTCGTCATCGTTACGTTCTGGGCGACATGGTGCGATCCGTGCCGCGAGGAATTGCCGCTGCTTTCGCACTACGCACGCGAGCACGCCAAAGATGGTCTCGTCGTACTCGCTTTCAGTCTCGATACGCCCGATCAGGTCGATCAAGTACGCGCCGTTGCAAGCAACCTGAGTTTCCCGGTGGGATTGCTGGGCGATCCGCACGTGCCCGGTTACGGCCGCATCTGGCATCTCCCGGTGAGCTTCACCATCGATCGCGAAGGACGACTGGTCGATAACGGCTGGAAAGACAAAGAGCCGGAGTGGACGCAGGAACAGCTCGATAAAGTTGTCACACCGCTGCTAAGCGAACAGCGTGAAACGTCAGCCAACTATTCGCCTTGATATGACGCAAGGTTGAATTGCGGCTCGCGCCAGCGAGCAACCCCGCCTGCCAGCACGAGCCGCCTTGCACGTTGGTACCGATCAATGGGTGCTCGTTGACGTGACGCGACTTACCAGACTAACGAAGCGATCGAGCGGACAGTCGTATCCCGGTGTTGACTGACTGCAGCCCGGAATAAAAACAGCAGCTTTCTCCGGCGAATGTTGCAGGTCCAACGGCGTGCTTTGGCGCATCTGCTCCAGACTTTGACTGACGTAAAACGCGCGCACAGTGTATTCATTTGTCATGGCAGCGCGACGCAGCTCGAACACCAGCGCGCCACCCGTGAATGTCGGATCGACAGGTTGCTCCGATAACATCCAGTGCATATCGAGCAAGCCGGCCAATGTCTCGATATTCGTATCGTGCCCCACCAGGAACATGAACTTCGTACCCGGTTTGCCGATCGCTCCGGCCACGGGCTTTGATCCCGCACCTTGCTGGAGAGTAGCCGCAATGCGCGTTGCCAGATTTCCAGCATAAGCTCTTGCCACCACCGGCGTACGCTCGCTTATATCGCTGTAGCTGGAATGCAAGGTGAGCAGTTGTCCAAGCTTGGTAGGCGTGATGTTTCCCCACGCCACGTCGGACATGGGCATGCCTTCGACGTATTCGAGAAAGAAGTTTTCCGCGAATGTCGAAGCGACGTGCAACGGAGACTTGATGCTTATCAAGCCGTCGGCATTTGACGGTGCGATGGAAGAATTCTGATCCATCAACATTTTCTTGCCCGTCGTTTGTGCCGCCGTGCAGCTGCCAGGCGCACAACCGAGCAACACACTTTGCATGTCGGCCAGTAATCCTGCGTTAGCCGCTGCCAGATGAGCAGAGTCGTTGCCGATGCGACCGAGGACCGCCGCCGCCGCCAGATTTCGATCTGCATCGCTCGCGTTTGAAAAATCATGCGAGAAAAGCGCATCAGGCCCGCTCTTCATGGACGCATGAACATCCAGCGCACAATGGGTATCGAAGCCATCCGCAAGACCGCGCGCCGATTCCAGCGTGCGCTCTTCGTCGTCAGCCGTCACGTAGATCGACGCTGAATTCAGGCACCCATTCGCAGGCAACAACCCAGCATCTGCGTAATAGGCGCGATACCAGCCACCCATCATCGTCATCAATTGCTTGCCATGCGGCGTGAGATAGCCCGGGTCTACGGGCCACTTGGGCCACGGCTTGAATGAATAGACATCCAGTGCGCCCGGTTTTGCGGTGGGCGATCGCACGCCATGACGGCTGAGCACAATCACCATCTGAAGATCGCCATCCGCTGGCGCGGATGCTGCCGCATTCCCGAATACTCCAAACGCCGCGATCACAACGACGTAAAGCGCGCGAGCACCCCAATGCCTAAACATCACCATAAGCGTTGATCTCCGCGACTCATTTCGTCTCAATGCGTACCGACGACTAGCACGCCAAACGTACCTTGTGCTGCTTTTGCACCAGCGGCGACATCCGGTGCCGCCAGATAAACGCGATGCGTACCGGTATCCACCGCCAGCGTTCGCGCACCCGCAGCCGTGGCGAGATTGGCGACGATCGCATAACGATCGGCATCATCCTGGTGAATGATCGTCAACGTGCCATCCGCATTGGAGCTGAAGACGCTAGACGTTCCCGCATCGTAACCGGCCGCATCCGGATCGCTACCGATAGTTTGTACCGATACGTGATGACCGTCCGTCGCATCCAGCACAACCATCTTCCGATTGGCGCAGACTGAGAAGAGCCGCTTGTGCGTCACGTCGATGGCCAGCCCTGTCGGGCCTTCACACGGCGCAAGCGGCCACGTTGCCAACACCTTGCCCGCTTTTGCATCGACTTCGGCGATTTGCGCAGTGTCTTCAAGATTGACGTAAATGCGACCGCTATCGTCGGTCACTGCAAATTCCGGTTTGCCGGGCAGTGCGACGGTGCCGGTTTCCTTTTTGGATATCGGGTCGATCATGCTGGCGCTGTTGCTGTGGCCGTTGAAGGTCCAAAGCTTCGCAGTCGCCTGGTCAAAGAGCATCGCATCCGGCCCCTTACCGCTGATGGCAATGGCGGGAAGCGGCTTGAGCGTTGCCAGATCGAACGGCATCACGCTGTTGGCGTGACCGTTTGTGACATATCCCTGGTGCTGATCGGGCAGGATGACAATGCGATGTGCGCCGTTTGCTCCTGTCACTTCGCCGACGAGCTTGCCTGTTTGCGCATCCATCACCATCACACGATTCCCGCGCGCGATATAGAGGCGCTGTGCGGCGCTATCGAGCGTCAGGTAGTCCCACTTGCCTGCACCGCCGAGTACGTAACTATCCAGAACCGCATAGTTCGTTGACGATGCAGCGGCCGAACATGCCGCCGCTGCAGCCAACGTCATGGCGGTGACGAGAAATCGCTTCATGGTGCGTCTTCCTTTTCGATTATTTTGACGTGATAGCAGGCGTGTACCCACGCCGAGGCCCCGTCCGAGCCGTTGCATGCGCAATTGTCGTCGGTCGAGGCGCCCTGATACAGCGCAGATCAGAAGTGGAGGCGAACGCCAGCGGTGAAGGTTTGATCGTAAAATTCGCGCTGGATGGGACGATTGTTCGCTTCGGTTTCGGTGAATCGGAGCTTGGTATTGGTCAGGTTCTTCACCGCGAAGTAGACCGACATCGATTCGTTGATGGCATAGCTCGAACCGAAGTCCAGCGACGTGCGTGCCGACGACCACTGATCCGCGTAGATGTCCGATGGCGAGCCGTCTGCATTGGTGTAAAGCGGACCACCCACGGTAAAGAGATTCTTGCTTTCGTAATACGCACCGACATCGAGGCGAAGGCCCATGTAGTCATAGGTCAGTGTCAGGTTTGCCGTGTCGCGCGATGTCGATGGGAGCGATGAGTAGAGGCCGGGATGTATTTGAATGCGCGAATCGACATAGGTGTAGTTCGTATTGACACCCAATCCACTCAACAAACCGGGCAACCAGCGGAAACGGTCGACGTATACGAGCTGCACGCCGCGTGCAAACGCAGAAGAAATGTTTTCAAAGCCGCTGAAGGTGACCTGCGTGCCCGGCGCGAATACATCCAATGCGCCCGTCGGGTTGGTGATCGTCTCGATGTTGCCGGTCTGAACGATGTAATTGCTCAACTGCTTATCGAACAGTCCTGCATAAGCAAGGCCACCCTCCGGCAAGTAATATTCCAGCGAGAGGTCGAAGTTGTTGCTATAAGTCGGCTGTAGCGCCGGATTGCCCTGGGTGACCGTGTCATTCACGTCGTCGATCTGTGTGGACGGCGTGACCTGCTGGAAACCAGGACGAGCGATCGTTTTGGAATACACCGCGCGAAGCAGGAAGTCCGGATCGATCTCGTAACGAGCCTGCAACGTTGGGAAGAAGTTCCCGTAGTTCCTGTTGAAGATGTTTGGCGAATAGCTAACGAGATTGCCGTTGTTGGTGATGATGCTGAGGCCCTCGTACTGCGCGTTTGTTTCTTCGTAGCGCGCACCGCCAAGCAGGCTCAGCTTATCGATCGGCTGAAACTCATACTCAAAGTAGCCAGCATAGATGTCCTCGCTGTCATGGCCGTACGCTTGCAGGTCGGCGAGGAAGTCGCTCGCGGTGTTTTCCGGGAACAATGCAGGGTTGCTGTTGAACTGGTTGACGACGGACTGCGTGTTGATGTTGGGGCCGTTGTTATAGAAACCGTCGTAATACGTGATCGGCGATCCCGCACTCGCCTGCGATAGCGGGATCGCCGGCGGGTTGTAGTCGTAGTTCATCTGGCTGTTGTTACGCACGCGCAGGCGCGCGCTGATGCCGAACTTCACGTACTCATCGTCATTCTGCGTGAACCAGTCCGTCGGAATGGTGACATTGTCGACCGCGCTGTACTCCATGTCGTGGTCGTGCTCGGTACCGTTGCTGAAATCCGACAAAGCATAGCCAGCCGGACTTGCCGGGTTCGAGCCTTGAACGACGTTGTAAGTTGGATAGTTGGGGTTGCTGATGTTGTCGTAAGCAACAATCGCCTGACCCGATCCATCCGGATTGTTCGGATTGGGGGTGTTGTTCTGGAACGTGGTGCCGTAATCGAATGGCTTGTTGTAGGAGCCAATCGAAAGCGCCAGGTGATAATCCGTCTTCCAGCTTCCGAAATTATTTTGTCCACCCACCGCCGCTACACGTGAATCGATCATTTCCTTTTCGAGTGTTGAAGCCTTCTGATAGGTCGCATCGTCGATCAATCCGTTGGGATTGTTCGGATTTACGACCGGTGCGCCAGCGAACTCGAGATAGAGCTTTTGCACGTTCTTCGATTCGGTGTATCCGGCGTCGTAGTAACGCGCGTACCACTTATTGTTGTCGTTCGGTTGAAAGTCCAACTCGAAACCGTAGCCGTGGCGCGTGCGCTGATAGTTGTAGTAACGCTGGTTGAGATCGCCGAGCGCCTTGTCGGGAATACCCTGGCCTTGCTGATCGACGTAGCCCTCTTCCAGATCGTCGATGCCGCGGCGGTCCTGGTAATACTCCACGGTTCCGATAAAGCTGAAAGGCTTGTAATTGGCGCCCGGTCCGAAGCGAAAGCCGCCCGTCATCTCATAGTCTTTGACCGGTGTGTCGCGCAGGTTTTCGAAACCCGTTCCCAACTGCAGATCGATGAATTGATCGCGATCCTTTGGCATCTGCTTGGAGCTGATTTCGATCGTGCCGCCCAACGCTTCGGCATCCTGCTCGGGAAGATTGGTGTTGGTGACAGTGATCGCACCCACGAGTCCCGCTGGAATCGAATCGAACGCCACCGCGCGACCGCCGCCCGTGGGCGTGGAAACGTTGCTAGGCATCATGCGCACGCCGTCAAACGTGGTGCTGTTGAGGTCGGCGTCCAGGCCGCGAATGTTGACGAAACGGCCTTCGCCCGTATCGGTTTCCAGTGAGATACCCGGCAAGCGGCGCACGGCTTCGCCGGCGTTGACGTCCGGTAGACGCTCGATCGCCGCGGCTGGTTGCACAAAGACCATGTTCGGCGCTTGTTGCTGGATGGCGCGTGCCTCGGCATCCGCGGTCACGGCGGCCGTCACATTGACCTGATCGAGCGACTTTACTTCCGTGCCCAGTGCAAAGTTTTGAACAGCCGGAGTGTCGGCCTCGACGATCACTTTGCGTTGCAGCGGCCGTTGCCCTTTTATGGTCAACACGACGGTGTAAACGCCCGGTGCGACATCCGACAACGTGTAGTTGCCGTTTTTGTCCGTCGTGGTGACGCTTTTTGTTTCCTGAATCTCAACGCGGGCACCCACGATCGGCTGATGCCCCGTGGCCACCTCGACATGTCCAGTCAGCGCCACCGGATCGGCCGCCGCCGCGAGCAGCGGCACGGAGAGCACGACCAAACCCAGTCCCAACCTGCAGGCGCTTGCGAGTGACATTTCCGGAACCCTCGAATCAAGTGAAGTTATTCGTTGGCGTGATGCGTTAGTCGCTCACGCGTGTTCGAGGAAAACTAGGCATGCGGCATGACAGCGAGAATGCAGCGGCCATACGGATTGGTAAGCTTCGCGTTTATTGCGTCGGATCGGCCAATAGCAGCGCCTTTCACGCAAAACGCAGCGTCACGGAAAGGCCGGGGTCACGATCTCTCAAGGTGACGGGAATGCGGTGCAACTCGGCAATGGCTGCGACAAGGGAAAGTCCAAGACCGCTGCCTGGCGACGTTCTGCTGCTATCCAGGCGCACAAAGCGATGAAACACGCGTTTGTGCTCATCCGTGGGAATGCCGGGCCCGGTGTCTTCGATACATCCGACAACCCCTTCCGGCAACGCGTTGAGCGAAAGGTTGATACGCGTGCCGGCCGGTGTGTGATGAATCGCATTTTCGATCAGGTTGGAAAGCATTTGCGTCAGAAGCATTCGATCGCCTTTGAAGCCAAGGCCCGTTTGCACATGGGCTGTGACAATGTGGCCAGTGTCTTCGGCAACAGGTCCGTAGACTTCCGCCATCGACGCGAATAGTTCGGAAAGATCCAGAGGCGCGAATCCGGCTTGCCGCTCTCTCGCCTGAATGCGCGAGATGCGCAGTAACGCGCTGAATGTGGCCAGCACATCGTCCACATCTGCGATGGAGCGTTCAATCGATATGCGCTGAAACTCGATGTCTTTTCCGGGTGCCGACGCGGATTCCAATCGCTGTCTCAATCGCGTCAGGGGCGTTCGAAGGTCGTGCGCGATGTCGCTGGAAACCTGGCGCATGTTTTCCATCAGGGTGTGGACGCGCTCAAGAATGCGATCGAGCCGGCCTGCGAGCCGCACGAACTCGACACCGCCCCTGTCGAGCTGCAACGGCCCGGGCTCCTCCCCCGTGACAATGCGTTCGGCGCGCGCAGTGAGGCGATCCACCGTTTTCATGAAGAAGTGGCCGGCGATACCACCCGAGAGCAACGCGAACAACATCGCCACACCCACGCTGAAGAAGAAGTACCGCGTGAGGTTTTCGTCCAGTTCGCCGATATCGCGATTGTCGCGCCCCACCGTCAACCATCTCCCGTCGCTGAGTGGTATGACGTAGAGATCGACCTGATTGGCATGCCCCTTATGTCGACCGTGCGCACCGTGAATGGGCACACGTTGCCAGCCGGGTACTTGCGGCTTGAAAATGAGATTGCCAACCACGCGATGCCCATTCGCGTCGGAAAGCAGGTAATAGTCCGGCCCCACCGGAATCACGGCGAGCCGCTGGCGAATTTGCGGCTCCAGCATGCCAGCCTGTGCCGCCTCGCGCAGACTGGCCGTTTCCACTTCGACCGCTACGCGAAGTTGGTCGGCGACATACGTGTGAATCTCTTTCCAGACCAGCCCGAAGAGCGCAGCCACCACCACTGCAAACAGCAATGCCTGCAATATAGCGACGCGAAATGTTGCCGTTTGTATGAAGTTAGCCGGGCGCACGCAAGCAATATCCCGAGCCGCGGATGGTTTGAAGAAGCGGCACGTCGTAGCCGCGATCGATCTTTCCACGCAACCGGCTGATGTGCGTCTCGACGATGCTTGTTTGCGGATCGAAATGAAATTCCCAGACGTGTTCCAGTAGCATGGAACGCGTCACCACTTTACCGGCCTGCATCATCAGATATTCGAGCAGGCGAAATTCGCGCGGCTGCAATTCGATGACGTGCTGCCCGCGCGTTACTTCGCGGCTGATCAGATCCATGTGCAGATCCGCGACACTCCATCGCGTGCGCGCTTCAGCCAACGGCGGTCGGCGTGCGAGTGCACCGACACGCGCCTTCAGCTCGTTCAAAGCAAACGGCTTGCCGAGATAATCATCGGCACCGGCATCCAGACCTTCCACGCGGTAATCGGCTTCGCTAAGCGCCGAGAGCATCAGCACCGGCATCCTCTTGCCTTCCGCGCGCAAGTTTCGGATAAGCGAAATGCCGTCCGTGTGCGGCAGCATACGGTCCACGACGAGCAAGTCGTAATCCCCATTGCTCGCCATGCGCAAGCCGGACGAACCGTCGGAGGCACAGTCGACGAAATGTTCGGCACCCGAAAGACTGGCTTTCAGGTAGGTCGCCGTCTCGTGGTCGTCTTCCACCACTAGGATTTTCATTGATCTCCCGCCTGACTCATGCCGCTCCGAGCCACGTTTTGGCTGGCCGCGCATAGCCGTAGCGGAGAAGTGTCACGCCGCCAAGACTGCAAACTGATGACAACGGACTTTACAAATAACGTAATAAACCGCGGCAATAGCGCCATGCGCAGCAATTTGTTAAAGGATCATGGGGTAGCGTGCGGCAATTTCTGCGGATTTGCGCCGCTAAGCCAAGCGAAAGTTACGATTTGGATACTGCAATCTCTGTATATGGCATTCTGGACGTATGCGTATTCTCGTTGCAGAGGATGAAGTCAAAACGCGTCGTTACCTGTTTCAGGGCCTCCACGAGCAGGGATTCACCGTGGATGTCGCCAAAGACGGCAACGCGGCGCTGGCTCTGCTGCGCGAGCATGTTTTCGATGTGTGCGTCCTGGACGTGATGTTGCCGGGCCGTGACGGCTGGTCGGTACTGCAGGCATTGCGCAAAGAATCCATTCTTACGCAGGTCATCTTTCTGACAGCGCGCGATCACGTCGAAGACCGCGTGCGTGGGTTTGAGCTGGGTGGCGACGACTATCTCGTCAAGCCTTTCGCATTCGCCGAATTGGTCGCTCGCATCAAAAATCTTGCTCGACGCGGCCCGCATGCAAGCGAAACGAAAATCCTGCAAGTGGGCGGTCTCCATTTCGACCTGCTGAGGCATCACGTTGAACGCGACGGGCGCGTGCTGTCGCTGACGCCGAAGGAATATTCATTGCTCCTGCTGCTGGCGCGCCAGCCGGGGCGTGTGCTCAGCCGCACATTGATTGCGGAAAGCGTGTGGGGCGCCTGTTTCGATACGCAAACCAATGTCGTCGACGTTCTTGTCGGACGACTGCGTATCAAAGTGGATACGGGATTTCCAAAGCCCATGCTTCATACCGTACGCGGTGTCGGCTACATGCTCGACACGCCGGACGAATAGCGTGCCTGGGCGACACTCACTTTCGCTGGGTGCACGACTGACACTGCTCTACACCGCAGTCGTACTGATCGCCATCGGCCTGTTTGCAACCGTTGCGTATTGGCAGATATCGGAACGCTTCCAGGAAAACCATCTGCACTTCCTGCGGGCGAAATTCGCCGAACAGCAGACCGACCTGCGGGAAGCAGGAGGCGATCCGCATATATTGGCAAAGGAAATTTTCGAGGAGACGGCCGAGAGCAAACCGCGCCAATACCTCGCCCGGCTTTATGACGCCACCGGTCATGTGCTGGCTGAAACACCCGATATGCAGCGCAAACTTTCTGTCGCGCGCTTCCCTCCGCCAGCCAACGGCCCGCTAGCAGTCAGCGACGTGCGACGAGACGTTGTCTTCGATCCCGACGACAACGACCGCGATGTCTTCGCACTCGCGACGACTCGCATGGAGTCCGCCACTTTTCCGCACCCGCTTTACGTGCAGATCGCTTTGGGCATTACGGGCGACGACAAGCTTTTGTCGCATTTTCGTCAAGCGCTCTGGTTTTCCTTTCTGCTGCTGGCGCTGTTGCTGCTGATCGCGGGTCGATGGATAGCTGCGCTGGGATTGAGACCACTCCGGCAAATCGTGCTTACCGCGCAATCTATTACACCCTCGCGATTGTCCGAACGCATACCATCGGCAACATCGTGGCCGGCGGAACTTCACGAAGTCGTTATTGTTTTCAATGCGATGCTGGCAAGACTCGAAGAAGCGTTCAGCCGTCTATCTCGTTTCTCATCCGATCTGGCGCACGAGCTCAGAACGCCGATCAACAACATGATGGGCGAGCTCGAGGTCTGTCTGATGCGTAAGCGCAGCGAGGATGAATACCGAAACGCACTGCTCTCCAATCTGGATGAATGTCGCCGATTGAACGTGCTGGTGGAAAATCTGCTTTTCGTTGCACGAGCAGAAAGTGCCGAGTTGGCGTTGCGCCGGGAGCCCTTTGACGCCGCAGAGCTGTGCGGCTGGATCATCGCGCAGCTGGACCCGGCCAGTGCCGAGCGCGAGGTTCGTATTGTCCTGCAAGGTAACGTTCGGGTTTACGCCGACCCGCAGCTGTTCCGGCAAGCTGTTACCAATCTCCTGACCAACGCCATACGACATTCGAAATCCGGCTCAACGGTTTCCGTCCTGCTCTCTCAGCTGTCCGCCGGTGCGGCGAGCATCGCCGTGAACGATGAGGGGGAAGGCATCGACCCCGAGCACATTCCCTATATTTTCGATCGCTTTTATCAAGTCAGTGCCTCACGAAGTCGCGAAGCGGGTCAGGGAACCGGCCTGGGGCTTTCCATCGTCAAAACAATTATGACGTTGCACGGTGGAACTGTGGAAATTGCGAGTGTTCCCGAGAAGGGTACGACTGTCACGCTCACTTTTCCCGCGGCGGATATTCATCACCACTGAGCGGTACACCCGTTGTCGGAACTTTATTTTCGCGAAGCGCCAGTGTCACGCCGGCTTCGCCCCCGTAGCACTTGCGAACGATGCGCATTCATAAAATGCACCAAACGCTTCATGACAGAAATGACATCTGACTGAGCGAATTTCGTCATGGATGTTTCTCTAGCGTACGACGCGATCTTTCATAGCTGCGCGCAAGATGAATGTAGAGAAGATTCGTGGTTCGTTGCTCTGGTTTTCCATCACAACCGTCGAGAGGCGCATTGCTCCTTTAGTGGGTTATACGTTATGGATCGTCGCGTGGTTCTGCGCCTTATCGGCGCGTCCCTTAAGCGAACCTGACGAAGGGCGATATGCGGAAGTGGCTAGAGAGATGTGGGTCAGCGGCGATTGGCTGACACCGCGCCTGGATGGCTTTGACTTCTTCGACAAACCGCCGCTGCATTACTGGGCAAGCGCAATCGCGTATTCGCTTTTTGGAGCGAACCCTTTTGGCGCGCGCCTGTGGTGTGCATTGACCGGCTTGATGAGCATGGCTGCCGTTCACTGGGCGGGCTCTCGACTATTCAGTCGGGAGGTCGGAACGTCCGCCGCGCTGGTTTTGGGAAGCTCCCTTCTTTTTATGTTGGGCGCGCACATCAACACCCTCGACATGGGTGTTTCTGCGTTCCTCACGGTGGCCATTGCGTTGTTCCTGGTCGCACAGTTCGATGCGTCAGCGGCCCGCTACCGCCTGGGGTTGACGTTGGGCATGTGGGTGGCCATCGCGTTGGCCGTTTTGTCGAAAGGCCTGATCGGCGTTGTGCTGCCCGGCGCGGCGCTCGTTGTCTATGCATGCTGGCAGCGTGATTTTGCAATCCTCCGCCGGGTATCGCCGTTGACGGGCGCAGCGGTTGTGTTGCTCATATGCGCTCCATGGTTCGTGGAGATGTGTCGTCGGCATCCGGAATTCTTCGATTACTTTTTTATCCGGCAGCACGTCACCCGCTTTCTTACCAATGAAGACAACCGCAACAAGCAGATCTGGTTTTACGTGCCGGTGGTCTTGCTCGGCCTGTTTCCGTGGTGCCTGTTCATACCGCTGAAAAAAAATGCATTCGCCGCAATCATTCATCGCGAACCCGCTCAGGTTTTCCTTTTGTCGTGGGTCGCCATCGTTTTCTTCTTCTTCACGGTTTCACACTCGAAGCTCCCGTTTTACATCCTCCCTCTATTCCCCGCGTTGGCTTTGATCATTGCGCTTTTTTTGGCGAGCCTTTCCGCACGAGCACTCATTGTTCGGTTGTGGGTGACGGCAACGTTGTTGCTCTGCTTCTACGCGTTCGCGCAGCTCGCCGCACCATTCATCACGCCGAGTTCAAAGAGCGAACTCGTTAGTCATGGTTTGCACACATTGGCCTCTGCGCTGCTTCCCATTCTGATAGCGACCATCGTAAGCATTGCGCTTGCGCACGCCGGACGCCGCCAGCTGATTGTTTGGGTGATTGCGCTGGCAAGCCTGACCGGCTGGCAGTGGGCGCTTCATTCCTATGCGGCGGATGCCGACTTCAACTCGGCAAAGCAGGCTGCCGATTTATTGAGGCCTTCGATCGACGCCAATACGAAGATCTTCACCTTCCAACGCAATCTGCGCGGCTTGCCGTTCTACCTGGGCCATTTTGTGGTTGTGGTCGGTCATGCCGATGACGATATATCGCCGTCATTGCCGTCAAGTCCGTCGCATTACGTGGCCGATCCCGCGCAGTTCGAAACGATGTGGAAAAACGATAGCAACGCGGTGGCACTGATTCCCGTAGAGGACATGCCGACGCTCAATAAGAGCGGCCTGCCTTACTACACGCTTGGAAAAACCTCGTCGCTGATTGCGATCAGCAGAACGCCGCCTGCCGATGCTCGCGGCCATGAAGACCGTTCCGCGCAAATGCAGTGATGTAAACCTCTTCACCGAATTTGGCGGCCCAATTACGATTCGGATATCGCGTCGACACGATTGGGATAGAACGCGACGTAGCCTGCAATCTCCGCGACGGCGTCATAGGGCTTCTCGTAGGTCCATACCGCGTTGACCGAGCGCTCGCCGCCTGCCGGAATGCTGTAGTACGAACACTCGCCTTTATAGGGACAATAGGTCGCGTGCTCGGTGCGTTCCAGCATCGACATCATCACGTCGCTGCGTGGGATGTATTGCACCGGGGGATAATTGGCCTCGCGCAAGGTCAACGCGTTCTTCGTATCCGCAATGACGGTGCCCGCGACGCGAATGACGATCCTTTTCGCGTTGCGCTCGATCGTAATGGGGTGATCGGCACCTGGAATCCTGTGTTCTCGGCTGCTCATGTTGGCGATGGTTACCTCGCGTGGTGTCTTTGGCAAAAGCCTGAGTGCCTGCCTTCAAGCACTCGTCCCTGCGTTATGAATGGCGCCGGATGGCGGGCTTTCAATGCTTCCGAAGGGCCATGCCGCACTGCAATGGCTGCAGTGCACAAGCAGCAGGTTTCGATCTTGACGCACCCCCTGTTCAGCATCCCTCATTCGATGAATACTCGAATCCATTGTCCAGATCGCCTAACACCATGACTGAGTTACTTACTACCGCTGCATTGGCGCCGCAAGCGCTCGATTACGCACTGACGTTGCCGGCACGGTTTTACACCGATGCGCGCATGCCCGCGCTGGATGCCAAAGCTATTTTTTCGCGCAGCTGGCAGCTGGTTTGTCATCGATCGCAGCTTCTGGGTGTGGGCGACCACGTCGTTACCGAGATTGCAGGCCTGCCGCTGCTGATTGTACGGAGCGATGAGTCGACCATTCGCGCGTTCCACAATGTATGCAGACATCGCGCCGGACCGATAGCCAGTTGCGACGGACGCGGTGCAACGTCGTTGCGTTGCCGCTATCACGGTTGGACATACGGTCTGGATGGCGTGCTACGTGGTGCGCCGGAAATGGGCCGCACGCCCGACTTCAATCCCGCGGATATCCGGTTACCGGAAGTGCGCGTGCACGTTTGGCAGGGCCTCGTGTTTGTCGCGATCGGCGACGCTCCTGCCTTCGAGAATTTTGTTGCAGGCATCGATGCGCGCCTTGGTCCGCATCGCTCGTTGCACGATTACCAGTTCCACCACCGTGCAAGCTATGACGTCGCGTGCAACTGGAAGGTTTACATCGATAACTATCTGGAAGGCTATCACGTCCCTCATATCCATCCGGGCCTGAACAGCCTGCTCGATTATCGCAGCTACGTCACGGAATCCGCCGAGTGGTATTCCTACCAGTACAGCCCGCTGGAAAGCGGCGCCGATCTATACGGTAGCGGTGAAGCGCTGTACTACTTCCTGTATCCGAACGCGATGCTCAATATTCTTCCCGGCCGCCTGCAAACCAATCGCGTGTTGCCGATAGGCGTCGATCGTTGCCGCGTGGAATTCGACTTTTATTACGCACCTGACGATAGCCAAGAAGCCCACGCACGTCGCGCGAAAGATTACGAGTTCAGCGATGAAGTGCAGGATGAGGACGTGACAATATGCGAAGACGTGCAGCGCGGTCTCGCATCCGGTTCGTATGAAGCCGGCCGTTTGAATCCGCTACGCGAGAACGCAGTGCATCACTTTCACGAGATTGTTCGTCGCGCGTATCGTGAATCGCTGGCCGACGTATGAGCGGCAACCCGCAGGGGCTCGGGCAATGGATGCTGATCGCGCTGGTCATCGGCAACATCATCGGTTCGGGCGTGTTCGTGTTGCCTGCCGCGCTGGCGCCTTACGGTGCGGCCAGCTTGCTCGGTTGGGGATTGAGTCTCGGCGGCGCGTTGATGCTCGCACTGATTTACGCGTGGCTGGCGCAAATCGTTCGCAATCATGGTGGTGCGTACGCATATGCACGCCTCGCATTCGGCGATGGCGTGGGTTTTCTCGTCGGATGGAGTTATTGGGTTTGCGTGTGGTCGGCGAATGCAGCGATTGCGGTGGCTTTTGCCGGTAGCCTCGGTGCAGTGTGGCCTGCGGCAACCGCGACGCCTTTACGCGGAGCGCTATGTGCGTTGGGTGCGCTGTGGGTTTGCTCGGCGATCAGTCTTTCTGGCGTGCGCGAAGCCGGTCGAACGGCGATCGTCACGACGCTGCTCAAGCTTGTACCGCTCGTTGTATTCGGCATCCTCGGCCTGGCCTGGGTACACACGAGCGCTTACGAGCCCTTCAACCCCAGCCATGCACCCATCTTCAACGCGACGACGTCCGTCGCCGCACTGACGTTATGGGCGTTTCTCGGATTGGAAACGGCGACGGTGCCGACAGATGTGGTCGAAAATCCTCAACGCACCGTGCCGCGCGCCACCGTGATCGGCATGAGCATCGCGGGCGTGGCCACGATGCTCGCATGCACCGTGGTCATCGGCATGCTTCCGGCGGATGTTCTGCAAGCGTCTGCTGCGCCCATGGCGGAAGCGGCACGGCACGTTTGGGGTAACGCAGCGGGCACCGCCATCGGTGTGGTCGCTACGATCTCCTGTTTCGGTGCGCTGAACGGCTGGGTGCTGCTGCAGGCGCAGACGAGTCTGGCAGCAGCGCAAGACGGCTTGTTTCCCAAGGCATTTGCGCGTCTGGATTCGCGCGGAACACCGTGGATCGGCCTGCTCGTCAGCAGCGTTCTTGCCAGCACGCTGATTGCATCCAATTACACGCATTCGCTTGTCGCGCTGTTTACTTTTTCCATCCTGTTGTCGACGGCCACCACCTTGTTGCCCTATCTGGTGACGGTGCTTGCGTGGTGGCGCATCGACAAGCAGGCTCGCTGGTGGCGTCGTGCAGTGGCCATTGGTGCGCTTGTTTTCAGCGTGTGGGCACTGATTGGAACTGGGGCACAACCACTGATGTGGGGCGCCGTATTGCTGCTTGCCGGACTACCCATCTACGTATGGCAACGCCGTACCCTGATGCGCCAGCTGCCTCGCACACCCTAGTCGCGTGATGAAGTGGGCCTGAAAAATGGGTGTGGTGGAATGAGCGTAGAGGAATGGGCGTAGAGGAATGGGCGTGGAGGAATGGGCGTGGAGGAATAGGCGTGGAGGAATGCGACATACGCATCCCTCCATCGCTCCACACGTCAGTGCTTGATGGCCGACACAGCGCCCGCTTCGGCGGGTGTGTCGTTGGCGCCCGATACGGTAGGCATCGCTGCAGGCACGGCCTCCATGGGGCTTGACGTGGATGCCTTCATCGCCGTGGACATGGCGTCATCGCGCGCCGCAGGTATGGCGGCGATGGCTTGTGCGGACTTCAAGTGGTCGTTCATGCCGGGCAACGCGCCCTGCGCGAATTTCTTCACGTCCGCGTCTTTCGCATCTTTTCCTTCCTGGGTGAATGCTTTTACCGATTTCTGATGATCGCTCACGATGGCTTTTGACCATGCTTCGTCAAACACACTGCCGGATTCTCCTTGCAGCTTTTTGTTCTGCTTTTGCGCGTCCGAAGTCACATCAGTGGGAAGCTTTACCTGTTTCGCTTGCGCAAGCGACGTGAGCTGATCGTTTGTCTTGTTCTGGTCGTCGACGAGCTGCTGCGCGAGTTGTTTGACCTTGGGGTCGGACGACTTGCTCAATGCCATCTGGCCGAGCTGCGTAATCGCCATACCATTCTGCGCAGCCTGCTGCAGAAATGTGCTGTCGCTATCGCTGAGTTTGCCGTTGCCGGCAGAGGTGTCGGCATGGGCGAGTGCGAAACCGCTTGCTGCGAAAAGCAGTGCAGTGGCAAGCGTCTTGTAACCGTGTCGCTTGGACATGATCAAACCTCCCTACGTATGTCGTGAAGCGAATGTGATGCCTGGGCGATATCGTTATTGCGCCGCGTGTCGGGGTGTCGCCACAAACATCTGTATAGATCGTCTGGGGAGTTTACTGACGCGAGATGAACGGTTTGCCGCTCGCACTATCTCGCCAGCCATGCGACGCAGTCAGAACGTTCGAATGGCGATTAATACCGCAGCGATGAGACCGCATATGCCAATCCCCATGCGTAATGGTTTGGCGGGAATACGGCGTGCCAGCATCACACCAATGGGGCCGCCTATCAGGCCGCTTATCAGCAGGACAATGGTGGCCGGCCACGAAACTGGCGCAACAAAGCAGAACAGAAGTCCTGCACAACCGTTCGACAAGGCCTGCAAAACGGATTTGACGCCATCGAGTTGATGCACCGAACTATCGATAAACCACAGGCTGAGCACGGCGAAGAACAACAAACCGATGCCGCTGCCGAAGTAACCACCGTAAAGCGCGATCAGAAAGATAAGGACTTGAAATGTGAAACCTTCTCCGCGATGGGTGGATTGCGCGCGCTTTGCTGTAATGCGCTTTACCAACCATGGCTGCAGCAGCGTCAGAACGGAGCCGAGAGCCACCAGCAATGGCGCAATGAAGTTGAATACGCTGCTTGGTAGCGCGAGCAGAATGATGGCTCCCACGACGGAGCCCGCCGCTGCCGGCAGCAGCATGCTGCGAATCGCCGGCCATTGGCCATTCAACTCGCGACGAAAAGCAACGGTAGCGGAAATATTGCCGGCCGTAACGCCAATGCAATTGCTCACGTTGGCAACGAGGGGATTCAGACCGAATGCAATCAGCACCGGAAAGGTAATAAGCGATCCTGCACCCGCAATGGCGTTCAGTGCGCCGACAACAATACCGACGACAGCCAGCAATGCCAGTTGTAGAACGCTGAAGTGCGCCATGCGTGCAGTCTGCCGCACTTGCTGGTGGTTGTGTTGCCGCGGCAGAGGCCAACACTGGCCTCCGCCTGGAAAAAACGGCCCGCTTAGGCGGCGCGCGTCAACGTCTCGTCAAGAAGCTTCGTCAAAGCATGCCAGTGATGGTCGGCTGCACCCGCGTTGAAGGCAGGATGGTCCGGCACGGCAAAACCGTGATGAGCACCGGCATAGGTGACAACTTCGTGGCGCACGCCGTCTTCGGTAAGCGTCTTGTCGAGCAGCGCTTTCTGCTCGTCCGTGAAGTGCGCGTCTTCAATGGCACCTGCCACGTACACGCGTCCCTTCACGCCCTTCATGAAGCGATGTGGGCTATCCGGCTGGTCCGAAGCCAAACCACCGCCATGAAACGAAGCGATGGCGGCGAAGCGATCGGGATAGGCGCCAGCCGCGATCAACGCGACGTTGCCGCCCATACAGTAACCCGTGCACCCAAGCTGACTTCCCTTGACTTCGCCGCGCGAGGCCATGAACTGGATAAATGCGTCCGTATCGGAAACCTTTTTCTCGCGATCGAGACTTCCGATGAATTTCATCAAGGTGTCTATCTTTCCCTGATCGGCGAAAACCTCGGCGGGAACCATCGGCGCATACTTGCCGGAGCGGTAATAGAGGTCGGGCAACAGCACGGCAAAACCATGATCGGCCAGTTTCTGCGCCATCTCATCCAGCGTGGGACGAATGCCAAGGCCATCCATGTAGAAGATGACGCCTGGCCACGAACCGGTCTTGCCGGCGGGCGTGAAGAGCGAAGCGGGGCAGCTTCCGTCGCGGGTTTTAATGGTGATATCGACGCGGGACATGGAACGAGCCTCCAGAGGCTGGATCAGTGAGATGCCCATTATAGATACATGAGGGTATCCTCATACAACGAAAAGTTCTTTCGCCGCACGCATTTGCGGTCTTTTGTCGCCTGAAGATGTACCACAGCGCATACGTCGCCTAGCCGTGCGCCTTTCGGGTCCCTAACGATGCATGAACCGTCATACGCCCCGTCACGCTCGTTTCAGGTTCGCGGCCTGAGGATGGTGATCCCGACCATGAGGGAATACGTATGAAGATTGTGACGAGTCTTGCATTGACCGCTGCAGCTGCTTTGTCGTTTGCCGTTATGTCGCCACGTGCCGACGCACAGGTGGCAGTTGGCGTAAACATTGGTCCGGCGCCCGCATGTCCGTATGGTTACTATGACTATGCACCGTACTCATGCGCACCTTACGGCTATTACGGACCGGAGTGGTTTGTAGGCGGCGTGTTCGTTGGCGCGGGTCCCTGGTATCGCGGCCCGGCACACTTCCGTGGTCACGTGGATAATCGTTTCGACGCGCGCGGCGGTTATCACGGCCCGTTCCCGAATCACGGCGATCATCCGGCGCCGCATCCGCAAGGCGGATTCCACGGCAATGAAATGCGCGATGGACGCGGTAACGTCGTGCACTGATGCATTCACATTGAGTGCTTGAACGAAGGGACTTGTGCACGTGCACAAGTCCCTTTTCTTTAGGTGCTGTTGTACACGTCGTACAGTGTACTTATGCGTGTCATCGAGCGTCGCGACACATGCACCAACAACTGCGTCGCCTATGGAACATCGCAAGATGCGTGAAGTTCGTTGACACAAACTTCATTTCGCTTAATTGTGATGCGCCACGCACAACACCAAACGGACGTCCAAATGACTCACGCCTGAAACGTGACAAACCTAGATTCGGCATTCACTTTCATCGCGTATAGGGATCGTCATGACATCGATGGATCGCCGGAGATTTCTGCAGCTCCTGGGTAGCACCGCCGCCGCGAGCATGCTGCCCGCGAGCATTACCCGCGCGCTGGAAATTCCCGCCAATCGGCGCACCGGCACGATCGAAGACATCGAGCACATCGTGATCCTGATGCAGGAAAACCGGTCCTTCGATCACTACTTCGGATCGCTGCGCGGCGTCCGCGGATTCGGCGACCCCCGTCCGGTGAACCTCTCGACCGGCAATTCGGTGTGGTATCAGCCGAATGGATCGAACGCGTACGTGCTGCCGTTTCATCCCACCGCGCCCGATATGGGCCTGCAGTTCCTGGAAGATCTCGCGCACGACTGGACCAGCACACATGGGGCGTGGAATCAGGGCAATTACGATCAGTGGGTGCCTAACAAAGGCTCCACGACGATGGCGTACCTCACGCGCGACGACATTCCGTTCCACTACGCGCTGGCCGATGCGTTCACCATTTGCGATGCCTATCACTGCTCGGTGTTGGGGCCGACCGATCCCAATCGCTATTACATGTGGACCGGCTGGGTGGGCAATGACGGCGCCGGCGGCGGCCCGGTCATCGACAACGCGGAAGCGGGCTATTCGTGGTCCACGTATCCGGAAGTGCTTCAGAGCGCGGGCGTGTCCTGGAAGATTTATCAGGATAGTGGCACCGGCCTCAATGCCGCTGGCTTTTGGGGCTGGACGGATGATGCCTACATCGGCAACTACGGCGACAATTCGTTGCTGTACTTCTATCAATACCGCAACGCGCTGCCAGGCAGTCCGCTGTATCAAGGCGCGCGCACCGGCACGAATATTTCCGCAAGCGGCACGCTGTTCGACACGCTGCGTAGCGACGTGCAAGGCAACACGCTTCCGCAGGTGTCATGGATTGTGGCGCCGGAAGCCTATACGGAACATCCCAATTGGCCGGCCAATTACGGCGCATGGTATGTCTCACAAGTACTGGACGCGTTGACCAGCAATCCTGATGTCTTCAGCAAGACCGCGCTCTTCATCACCTTCGATGAGAACGACGGTTTCTTCGATCACATGGTTCCGCCATGCGTTCCGCCATCGAGCGCACAAGGCCAGTCGACGGTATCGATCGAGAATGAAATTTTCCCTGGCAGTTCGGAATATGAAAGCGGCCCGTATGGCATGGGGCCGCGCGTGCCGATGATTGTGGTATCGCCGTGGAGCAAAGGCGGTTGGGTTTGCTCGGAGGTATTCGATCACACTTCGCTGATTCGCTTTATCGAGCGACGCTTCTCATCGAGCTATCCGAATCTGCAGGAACCCAATATCACGGCGTGGCGCCGCGCTGTTGCGGGCGATCTGACATCCGCATTCGATTTCTCCAAGCCGGACGGTGCACAGCCTTCGTTGCCGAGCACCAGCGCGTACGTTCCACCGGATGATCAGCGTCATCCCGACTACGTTCCTACGCCACCCACCACGCAAAGTCTGCCGCAGCAGGAGGCGGGTTTGAGGCCTGCGCGCGCCGTGCCGTATACCTTGCACGCGATCGGCCGCGCTGCCGAAAACGGTAATTTCCTGATCGACTTTTACAACGCAGGTCACAAGGGCGCGTGTTTTCATGTGCGCTCCGCGACTGCAACAAATGGCCCGTGGTACTACACGGTCGAAGCCGGCAAATCGCTTTCTGCTTCATGGCCGACGCACGGCGCGTACGACTTTAGTGTGTACGGCCCCAACGGTTTCATGCGGCATTTCAAGGGTAGTGTCGTGTCTGCGCAAACGACGTTGAATATCACCAGCCGCTACGACATCGATAGCGGCGGTATTGTGCTGGCGCTGGCGAACGAAGGCCATGCGATCTGCACCATCTCGGTCGAGAATCTCTACAACGGCGAATCGATCTCGTACATGCTCGCCGCCGGACAGCACGTGGAGAAGCTCTGGTACCTGAGCGATAGCTATGGCTGGTACGACTTGGTCGTACGCGGCAATGCGGAAACAGGTTTCGAGCAACGCCTCGCCGGCCATGTGGAAACCGGACAACCCAGCGTGAGCGACCCCGCCATCGGACAAGCTCGCTGGCGCAAATTCCAGGCGTATTGAGAGTCCGCTCAGGACGACTCGGGGGCCAAGGATGGCCCTGGGGCTGTGAAAGCATGATGGCGAGCCGGGGAGCATAATAGGTCGCACTGTCGCCTCGATAAGGCTGTGTTGACCCAGTCCGCCTGACATGCCGGAATTTGACGTTCGCCGCCTGCTGGATACCGAAACCGTGACGTTGCAGAACGTCCACTGTGTCGGCGAGTGTCGCCACAACAGTGCGGAAGAATGCGTCGCGACGACGCATCTGGTTTTTCCCTATCGCGGCGTTTACATCCGTCATGTAGGCAGCGACCAGGCGGTGGCGGATGCCAATCATGTGCTGTTTTTCAATGCGGAAGAAGGTTATCGCGTCAGTCATCCCGTCGATGGCGGCGATGCGAGCATGTCGCTCAGTTTGTCCGAACCGTTGTTGCGCGAGCTGGCACCCGCATCGCTCTTGAGCAACAGCGGACGATTGGGATTCCGCCGCCAGCATCTGCGCATCGATCCGCGTGCGCAGGTATTGGTCGCGCTTTTGCGACACGGCCTGGAGAACAACGCCATCGAACCGCTCGAAGCCGAAGCGCTGCTGCTGACGCTCGTATGTCGCAGCCTGGGTCCGCGTTCTTCGCATGAGCCGGGATCGACCCATGCGCGTCGCCGACTGGCCGATCGCGTGAAGGTACTCCTCACCAGCGATGTGTCACGCCGCTGGACGCTCGCCGACATCGCTGCGGAAATCGGCGGATCGCCGGTTTATCTGACGCAGGTGTTTCAGCAAGTGGAAGGCATGCCGCTGTATCGCTATCAATTGCAGCTTCGCCTCGCCCGCGCACTGGATCTGATCGAAGACTACGACGACCTGTCGGCCCTGGCGACGGATCTGGGCTTCTCCAGCCACAGCCATTTTGCTGCATCTTTCCGCCAGGCTTATGGGCGTTCTCCGACGGCTTTCAAACAGTCCGCCCGGCGTCTCTAGAAACGGCTAAAGATTCCGACAGCGGCCGAAAACCCCGCATGGTCTCCTTTGCCTACCCACTTATGGGTTATCACTGGAGATACGGTCATGACTGAGAAAACCTGTGCAGCGTGCGATTACGCGCTCGACGAAAACGCCATCAAGGTGAAGATCGGCGACCGCGTGGTCGAGGTCTGCTGCGAAGAATGCGCGCAGAAACTGCGTGAAGCCAATGGGAAGCAAGCGTCATGAACGGCAAGGATTTCTTCGCCGGTCAGCGCAAGGTTAAAACACCTTCCGGCGTCATCAACTATGTCGAGCACGGCAACGGCCCGGTGGCGCTGTTCGTACACGGCGTGTTGCTCAACAGCTATCTGTGGCGACATCAGCTGGAGCAACTTGGTGACGTACGGCGATGCATCGCGGTGGACCTGCTAGCGCATGGCGATACGGAAATCGCCGCGACACAGGATGTATCCGTCACGGCCAACGCGCATATGCTTGCGCAATTTATGGATGCGCTCGCGATCGACAAGGTCGACCTCGTCGGCAACGACAGTGGCGGCGGCATCTGCCAGATCTTTGCCGCACTGTATCCAGAACGCCTGCGCAGCCTCACCCTCACCAACTGCGATACGCACGACAACTGGCCACCCGAGCCATTCAAACCATTTGTCGCGATGGTCGCAGCGGGTGGTTTGCCGGACACGCTGCAGACCATGCTCAACGACAAGTCCGTGTACCGATCGCAGCAGGCACTGGGGCCGGCCTATGAGAAACCGGAAGCGGTCGCCGACGATACGATCGAAACCTACCTGCGCCCATTCCTTCGTTCACCGCAGCGCACGCGCGATATCGAGCGATTCGTCAACGCTTTCGACTGCCATCACACGGTCGATATCGAAGGAAAACTTCAGCACGTGCAAGCACCCACGTTGATTGCCTGGGCGACGGATGACATTTACTTCGACACGAAGTGGTCGCATTGGCTGGAAAAGACGATACCGGGAACACGCAAACGCATCGACGTGACCTCGGCCCGCATCTTCTTCCCGGAAGAACGTGCGCCCGAGTTCAACCGGGAATTGAAGGCGCATTGGACGGCAAGTTCCGCAGCAAGCACACACTAAGCAACACCCAAACACATGGCGCGCCGTTCCTCCGGCGCGCCATGTGTTTCGAACCTATTGCGCTGCCGCATGCACCACCGCGATACAGCTGGTACTGTCGCCTTATGGATCGATCTAAATAGGCGATTTTTGAGCATTCCGTCGTCTATGATCCTTGCATGTGTAGTGGGGATACGGCCGCGACTGTCCCGATGTCGCGGTACGTTCGGGATTGACCCAGCAAGTCCGGTGCGACCAGACAACATGATCGAACGAATCAGCCTGAGCTGTTCGGGCGCCACACGGCGCCTCCTTATCCTCGTCGTGGGCGCGCTTGTGTCCTTGCCGCTGGCGCAAGCCGCCAGCGCGCAAACGACATCGCAATCGCTCGATAGCGGCTGGCGTTTTCGCCTCGTGCAAAACGATGGCAACGCAAAAGCGCATCGCGAGGCCACGCATTGGCATACGGCAACCGTGCCCGGCATGGTGCAGTCCGATTTGCTGTCGGCCAAGTTGCTACCTGATCCCTACTATCGCGATAACGAAGCGAAAGTGCAGTGGGTCGGACTTTCCGACTGGCAGTACGAGACGACGTTTACGGTCGATCGCACAACACTTCAGCGCGATCACGTCGAACTCGTGTTCGATGGCTTGGACACGTTCGCAGACGTCTACCTCAACGGAACCAAGCTGACGTCGACGGACAATATGTTCCGCCGCTGGCACCTCCCCGTGAAACAAGCGCTGCACGAAGGCAAGAACACACTGGAAGTGCGGCTCTATTCACCTATCAAGCGCCTGCAGCCCTGGCTGCTGAAACAACCTTATGCATTGCCGGGTGAATTCGATTCGGCATTCGGCGACGAACCCAAAGGCAAGCAGACGGCCAATTACGTTCGCAAGGCGAACTATCAGTACGGCTGGGACTGGGGTCCACGTATTGTCACCGAAGGCATTTGGCAGCCCGTGCATGTGGACAGCTGGAACGCGATGCGCGTGAACGATTTTCACGTCGATCAAAAGTACGTTTCTGGCGAATCGGCGCATGTCAATGCGGACGTCGCCATTCAGAGTGATATCCGCAAGCAAATTCACGTCGTTATCGATGCTGTGGACCCGGACGGACAATCGGCGGCCCATGTCGAAACCGACTTCAACGTCGATGCCGGCGACAATCACGTCAGCGTGCCTGTTTACATCGCACATCCCAAGCGCTGGTATCCCGTGGGTTACGGTGCGCAGGACATGTATACATTCAAGGCGCGCGTACTCGACGCCGACGGCGAGATCTATAACGCCCAACACGCGACAGGATTACGTACCGTCGAGCTGCGGCGCGACAAGGATGCATGGGGCAAGAGCTTCGCATTCGTGATCAACGGTATTCCCGTGTTCGCGAAGGGTGCGGACATGATTCCGTTCGACAGCATCCCCACGCGAACGACGGATGCGCAAATGCTGCGCGTTCTGCAATCAGCTCGCGATGCAAACATGAACATGGTGCGCGTGTGGGGCGGTGGCTATTACCTGCCGGATCGGTTCTACGAAATGGCCGATCGCCTCGGCATCATGGTCTGGCAGGATTTCATGTTCGGTGGCGCGATTCCTCCGCACAACGATGCATTCTTCGACAACACGCGGCAGGAAGCGATCGAGCAGGTCAAACGTTTGCGCGATCACCCCAGTATCGTGTTGTGGTGTGGCAACAACGAAGTGCAGACCGGTTGGGAATCGTGGGGAGACCGGCAGGCATTCAAGACATCGATTTCCGCCGACGAACGCGAAAGCCTCGTCACTGGCATGGTGAATCTCTTCAGCAACGTACTGCGCAATGTCGTTACGCAATACGACAATGCCGTGCCTTATTGGGCCAGCTCACCGAGCACGGATTACGACGGCGCTGCCAATGTGCTCGACGATGGCGACTATCATTACTGGGACGTCTGGTCGGGCGAAGCAAAGCCTCTCACCGAGTACCTCAACGTCACGCCGCGCTTTCAGTCCGAATATGGCCTGCAATCGTTTCCGGAAATTCGTACGATCCAGGCGTTTGCCGAGCCCGGCGACATGCAACCGGAATCGCCGGTGATGCGCGCGCATCAGAAGTACGACAGCGGCAACGGCAACAAGCGCCTGATGCTTTACATCACGCGCAGCTATGGCGATCCGAAGGACTTCGCATCGTTCGTCTATCTGAGCCAGGTGATGCAGGCGCAAGGCATCCAGCTCGCGGCCGAGCACCTACGTGCTTCGCGGCCGCAAGCGATGGGTTCGATGTACTGGCAGCTCAACGATGTCTGGCCGGGCGCCTCGTGGGCGAGCATCGATTATTTCGGTCGCTGGAAAGCCCTGCAGTTCCACGCGCGCCGCTTCTATGCACCGCAGATCATCGCGGCGCTACGCAATAACGGTACGACTACGGTATCCGTCGTGTCGGATCACACCACACCCACCGATCTGCGCTGGCGCGTTCGCGTCATGGATTTCTCCGGCAACGTGCTCGATCAGCACGAAGCCGCTGTAACGTCGCCCGCGCTTTCGAGCAGCAAGGTCGCCACCTACGCCGATGCAGAGCTTCTGAAAGGTGCCGACCCGCGCACGTCGTTTGCCGTATTCGATCTACTGGATGGGGAAACGGTGATCTCGCAAAATCTAGTGTTCTTCGATGAGGCCAAAAACCTCCAGCTTCCCGCCCCGAATATACAAAGCAAGCTCGCTACGGCAGCGGATGGCTACACGCTTACCTTGACCGCCAGCAAGCTCGCTCGCGACGTGTGGGTGTCCTTTGGCGATCAAGATGCTGCGCTTTCGGACAACGCATTCGACCTGCTACCCGGTCAAAGCCTCACCCTGACAGTGCACAGCAAACTTTCACTCGACGCCTTGCAACATGCGTTGCACGTGCAGGATCTGGCCGATGTCATGGCTGCCACCACTCACTGATCGGTCACGTAACTCCGGAGTTTTGCTTAGATGTCGACGCGCCGAGATTTCTTGAAATGGATGGGTTCTGCTGCAGCCTCAGGCGCGCTGAGCGGTGTATTGTCAACGACGCTGAAGGCCAGCCCCCAAACGTACGTTAGCAAGCGGCCGTCCGTCGCCAAACGCAAATTTGTAAGCGAGGCCGTCGAGCGTCAGCTGTCCAGGGTCAAGGCAGCCATTGGCGACCCCAAACTCGCGTGGATGTTCGAGAACTGCTATCCGAACACACTGGATACAACCGTCGAACTGGGCACAGTCAATGGCAAGCCCGACACCTTTGTCATTACCGGCGATATCGACGCGATGTGGCTGCGCGATTCATCCGCGCAAGTGGTTCCTTATATTCCATTGGCGAAAGGCGACGCTGGCTTGCAGCGCCTCTTTCGCGGACTGATTCAGCGCCAGGCACGCTGCATTCGTATCGATCCCTATGCCAACTCCTTCATGGCCGACCCGCATGCACCGCCGCTTATCTGGGCACGCGAAGACAAAACCGACATGAAGCCCGGCGTGGGCGAACGTAAGTGGGAAATCGATTCGCTTTGTTATCCGATTCGCCTTGCACATGGTTATTGGCAAGCCACGGCCGATACGGTGCCTTTCGACGATGACTGGCGCGAAGCCATGCATCTAGTCTTGAAGACATTCCGCGAACAGCAGCGCAAACACGATCGCGGCCCGTATCACTATCAGCGCGCGTCGGATAACCCCACGGAAACGCAGTTTCAAGAAGGCTACGGCAATCCGACGAAGCCGAACGGCATGATCCATTCGATGTTCCGTCCGTCGGATGATGCCTGCGTCTATCCGCTATTCGTTCCTGCGAATATGTTTGCGGTGCTCAGCTTGCGGCAATTGGCGCAGATGAGTCGCAGCATTCATCACGACGCATCATTTGCCGCGGAATGCGAGGCGCTGGCAAACGAGGTAGAACAAGCCGTGCAGCGCGATGGACGCATGCGCGACACCCAAGGCCGCGATTATTGGGCGTACGAAATCGACGGCTTCGGCAACCAGCTTTTCATGGACGATGCGAACGTGCCCAGCCTGCTGGGATTGCCTTATCTGGGCTGCTGCCGTCTTGACGACCCGACCTATCAACGCACACGCGAACTGGTATGGAGTTCGCAGAACCCGTACTTCTATAAAGGCCGTGCCGCCGAAGGCATCGGCGGACCGCACGAAGGTCCGCGCATGATCTGGCCGATGTCGATCATGATGTACGCGCAGACCACCAACGACACAGCGCAGATTCGCCAATGCCTGAAATGGTTGCGCGACACCGACGCGGGCACCGGTTTCATGCACGAAACCTTCGATCAGGATGACCCCACGCATTTCACCCGCAGCTGGTTTGCCTGGGCGAACACGTTATTCGGCGAATTGATTATCGACATCCACCGCGAGCATCCCCAATTGCTGCGCGCGTAGTCGGTCAGACCAACACATCTCGACAACCCAACCTACAGACTGTTGAGAAAATGGCTCCGACTTTTTTGTTTTGTCGCAACAACGCCGCAAGGACATCCCAAGCGGAATGTCTGCCAGAAGCACAAAGCAATTCTCCCTCGCTTAACTAACCCAGCCCCCTTTTTTTTCACTGTCGTTTTCTTCAAACCCTACTCAAATCCCACGATTGCGCCCGTACGCCGATAGCTAAAGACGGGACCGGACCGAGCCTTGTAGCTCAATGCCTTTCCGAGGTCGGTAAGTCGCCGAGCTCGTGGACCTGCGCGCACTCAAACGCCGGTGGAGAAAGAAAATGGCAAGTTCAGCGATTACCAGTACCGGAAATAACCCGGGTTCGATATGAACACCTTCGAGGGCGCGAACCAGGCCATTCCGATGAAAACCCTTGTGATCCACTGCCTGGATGCGAATCTAAATTCTCGCTGGTGCAATCTAACTCTGGCAACGCTGTTGGAGACGCCATACTGTCCAATGGCAATTGAGCGACGGTGTCATACCTAACTGCGGCATCCCCAACACTGCGGGTCATCCGGGCTATCAGCCCAGGAAAAGTGTCTCCCGCGGCCCCCGACAGGGTTAAGTGGTCACGACAAAGTTAATAGTGACTGCCACACGGTTACGCAACACAGACACTTACGCATGAAATCACGCATTTTGTGCAACGCACCAGAATTTCATGAAAATCTATATTTATTAAATAGATATGCGTGACGCAGAAAAATTTGGATCGAGGCAAATTTTCGTTTACAGTCGTATGGCTGGCGGAGGGGGAACGCCCGATTCGTCACAGTGGTTGAGTGCGCCTGTCGGTGACCGGGGTGTAACGCTTTCCCGATGATCTGTCGTTAGCGCGTCCGCCTCGTTCAACGACAGCTTTGTAATTCGGAGAGCCCGTATGGTGTCACGTCGTCAGTTTCTGCAAGGCATGGGTGCGTTTGCGTTGTTGAGTACCGCGTTGCCCGGTGTCGCAGCTGAGTTGAGCGATACGCCCGGCATGAAGAAACGCGCGCTTGCGACGGCGATGGAAGCGCATGGCGTATCGCAATACGTCGATGTGTTTATCGGTACCGGCGGACATGGGCACACGTATCCTGGCGCGTCGATGCCGTTCGGCATGGTGCAGTTGAGTCCCGATACGAATGATGCGGGCTGGGATGCCTCGTCGGGTTACCACCAAGCCGATGGTTCGATCATGGGTTTCTCGCACACGCATCTCAGTGGTACGGGTGCGGCGGATATGCTCGATGTGCTGGTGATGCCGGCGCAGGGGCCGGTGTTGTTACAACCCGGTGATCGCGGTTTGCCGGATGCAAATTATCACTCGCAATTCGACGGCGCCGCAGGATCTGGGCCGCAGTTGACGGTGAACAATCACGCGCATCCGGGCAAGGGATATCGCTCGCGTTACGACCGTGCGTCGGAACATGCGCGGCCTGGTTATTACAGCGTGCATCTGACCGATCACAACATTCGTGCGGAGTTGACCGCGGGTCTGCGTGCGGGTCTGCACCGCTACACGTTCCACGGCGAAGGTAATGGTCATCTGCTGATCGATTTCGCGCACGGTTTTCATGACGACTACAAAGTCCCGTGCAAAGTCACCGATGCCCAGTTGCGCCTTGTTGGCAACGACACATTGGTTGGCACCCGGCGTGTGCACCAGTGGGCGGATGGTAGATACATCTATTTCGCGATGAAGGTATCGCGGCCGTTCTCGCAAGCCACGCTCTATTCGGAAGATGTAGCTGCACCCAGCGGCACCGACGAAGTGAAGGGCACGCATCTGAAAGCCGCGTTGCATATCGACGATGTCGCGCAATCGCCGGTGCTGGTGAAGGTGGGCATTTCGGGCGTGGATATCGATGGCGCTCTGCGCAATCTCGATGCCGATATTCCTGGCTGGGATTTCGACGGGCTTCAGCAGACAGCCGCCGATACGTGGGAGCGTGAACTCAGCCGCATCCGCGTGCAGACCTCCTCCAAGCGCGATCTGCGTGTGTTTTACACCTCGCTCTATCACACGATGTTGGCACCGACGCTTTTCAGCGATGCGGATGGCCGCTATCGCGGCATGGACTTGCAGATCCATCAGCTGCCGCAAGGTCAGAATAACTACAGCACGTATTCGCTGTGGGACATCTACCGCGCACAGGCACCGCTGCTGACGCTGTATCAGGCTGACCGCGTACCCGATTTCGTGAATTGCCTCGTGCGCATGGCGGCAGAAAGTCCCGACGGTCCACCGGTGTGGCCGCTGCAAGGCGTGGAAACAGGTTGCATGATCGGTTACCACTCCGCCGTGCTCATTGCCGAGGCACAAGCCAAAGGCTTCACCGGTATCGATTACGACAAGGCATGGCCGATCTATCGTAAGCGCGCGATGGATGACGATTACCGCGGGCTGCCCTACTACCGTAAGCTTGGTTACATTCCCAGCGACAAGGAAGGCGAAGCGGTCAGCAAAACGCTTGAATACGCCTATGACGATTGGGCTGTCTCGCATATGGCGGCTGCGGCGGGCGCGAAAGACGATGCCGAAGCCTTGCGTCGTCGCTCACGCAATTACCGCAACGTATTCGACACGAAGATGAATTTCGTGCGGCCGCGCGGCTCAGACGGTCAATGGCTGGAACCGTTCAATCCACGTGGCATGGGCCATTCCAGTGAGTGGCGCGATTTCACCGAATCCAATTCCTGGCAGGCGACGTTTCTCAATCAGCACGATCTTTATGCCTACATGGGTTTGTTCGGTGGCCAAGAGGTATTCGAGCGCAAGCTGGATGAGCTGTTTACCACCAGCCCGAAACTTCCGCCGGATGCACCGCCGGATATAGCAGGCATGGTCGGTCAATATGCGCACGGCAACGAACCCAGCCATCACGTAGCTTATCTGTATGCGTACACCGGTGCGCACTACAAAACGCAGGCACGCGTGCGCATGCTGACGGAAACGATGTATCCGCCGGACCCCGATGGTCTTGCAGGCAATGAAGATTGCGGTCAGATGAGCGCGTGGTATGTGATGAGCGCGCTGGGTTTGTATTCCGTCGATCCGGTCAGCACGAATTATGTGTTCGGCAGTCCGATCCTCGATCATGCGGAAGTGTCGCTGGCGAACGATCGCAAGTTGATCATTCACACGATCAACAACGGACCGGGTCGTGCGTATATCCAGTCCGTGCGCTGGAACGGAAAACCGTGGACGCGCAGCTGGATCAGCCATGCTGAACTTGCAGCGGGCGGCACGCTGGAGTTCCAGATGTCCGACACGCCCAATATGCAATTCGGCGCATCGCCGGATGATCGTCCGCCTTCGTTCGGTGTGTCAGCTAGCGAAGTTATTTCGCTCGATGCAAGTTAATCACTCCCCTCGCGGGTGACATGGCGGAGCCCGGTGCGATTCGCGGTCGCATCGGGCTTTCGTGTGTTTGGCTTGGATGGGCTCTAGTTTTAGATAGGTTTTACGAACCAATCTTGGTGAAATCCGTCACCCAGTTCGTCTCCCAGGTTTTTCCGCCGTCGCCGGAGAACGCCTGCTCCCAGCGCGCGGTGGTTGCGGAGATATGCGACCACGTGAAACGCACTTTGACGGGTTTGCCGCGTAACGTGTCATCGGCGTAGAACAAACCAATGCCGTTGACGAAGCGCCCTTTCACCGCGGGATCGAGCGGCGCCGACGGCGAGCGTCCATCCAGCCACCAGATGTTCCACTGGCCCGTCACGCCATCGTAGGAACGCAGGGTCACGCCACGATACGTACCACCGTTTGGGATGTTGAAAATACTTTCGTCGACATTGGCCCAGCCGTTCATCAGCGGGCGCACGCTGATCGTGCCGTCGAATTCAATCCAATCGTGGCTGCCCATCAGGCGTTCCGTTAACTTGCGGTGATGCGCACGCCAGGTGCCGAAATAGAAGTCGAAGGCGTGCAGCCCGGAAAGGTTCGCAGTGGGGGCCGGTGCTTTGGGGTAATCCTGCGAAGCGAAAACGGGTGCCGCAGCGCCAATGGCAAAGGCGACGCTGACGGCGGCGAGCATATTGCGGAAGTATTTCATGAATGGGTCCTCCGTCCTGTTGTGCTCGCCATCATCTCGCGCTAAACATGTCATCCGGTGTCATGTATTTTTGCGGGGTCGAAAATGCTGGCCAGCCGTCTCCTGTCGATCCTGATGCTGCTGCAGACGCGCGGCCGCATGAGTGCGACCCAGCTGGCGGAAGAACTGGAAGTGACGGTTCGCACCATTCATCGCGATATCGATCAGCTGAGCGCTGCAGGCGTTCCCGTATATGCCGATCGTGGCCGCAACGGTGGTTTCCAGCTGCAGGACGGCTACCGCACGATGCTCACGGGCCTCAATCAATCCGAGGCGGAAACCTTGTTTCTTGCCGGCCTTCCCGGCCCCGCCGCGCAAATGGGTCTGGCCGATGTACTTTCCACTGCGCGATTGAAATTGCTGGCGGCGCTTCCTTCCAACATACAGCCGAGCGCTGAACGCATTGCCGCCCGCTTTCATCTGGATACAGGCGCGTGGTTTCACAGTGTCGATCAACTGCCCTCGCTCCCTGTCATTGCACACGCGGTGTGGGGCGAGCGCATGCTGAAGATGCGCTATCACCCGTCGGGAGAAATCGATGCGCGTGTGCGCAAGGTCGCGCCGTTGGGGCTCGTGCTGAAAAGCGGTATCTGGTATCTCGTTGCGCAGAACAGTCGATCGGTGTGCACGACTTATCGCGCTGCAAACATCTTCGACGCCGAGATTTGCGATGAAACATTCACGCGACCGAAGCAATTCGATCTCGTAGCGCATTGGGAAAATAGCGTCCGTGAGTACGAGGCAAACGTCTATCACGATTACGCGGACGTGCGGCTCTCGCCCATAGGTTTGAAGCGGCTGAGCTTGCTGGGTCCTTATGTGACCACTGAAGCGTCAAAGACTGCCGGCAAACCGGATCGAAAAGGCTGGGTGCGCTGCCGATTGCCGATTGAATCGATCGACTTCGGCGTGCGTGAATTGCTTCGGCTCGGCGATCAAGTCGTTGTGCTGGGGCCACCCTACCTGCGCGCGGAACTCGCGCAGACAGCCGAGCGCATTGCAAGACTTCACGAAGGTCGCGCCTCGCGGCGCGAGCGTTAAACCGTGAACCGCATATCGCACGCCGCACGAACGCGCCCTTTCCTCACGATTTTGCTGTTCGAGTTTTGGGAACGATTCGGTTATTACGGCACCGCTTCGCTGATGGTTCTGTTCATGGTTCAGCGGCTGGGCATTCGCGATGCCGATGCCAACCTCACATGGGGAACATTTGGCGCGTTGCTGTTTGCAGCACCCGCGGTAGGAGGCTGGATCGGCGATCGCGTACTCGGCGCAAGGCGCAGCGTCGGGCTTGGCGCGTGCATGTTGGCACTCGGTTACCTTTTGCTCACGGTATCCGGTGCTACCTTGCAGGGTATGTATCTGGCACTTGGCCTGATCATAGTCGGCAGCGGCCTGTTCAAACCGAATGCCGCGAATATCGTGCGCTGCGTCTACGAAGGCCTGGATGCAAAAATCGACAGTGTCTTCACGCTCTATTACATGACCAACAATATAGCGGCCAGCTTGTCCGTGTTGCTGACACCCTGGATCGAGGAACGGTGGGGTTGGCGCATTGCGTTTGCCGTCTGCCTTGCGAGTGTGATCATCGGTTTACTGAGCTACGCGTTCATGAAGCAAGCACTGGCTGGCATTGGCTCAATACCGGATGCGCGCCCGCTGCGATGGAACGGGTTCATCGCCGTACTCGCTGGAGGTTTGCTGAGCGCATTTGCCATCGCGTTCGTCATACAAAACAACGCCGTGGCACTGGCCTGTGTCTGGATGGGTGGCATCGTCACGCTTAGCGTCTTTGGTTACATGATCGTGAACGGATCTCGTTCCGAACGCGCGGGGCTGATCGCTGCACTGGTACTTGTTGTCGAGGCATTGTTGTTTTTTATTTTCTATCAGCAGGTGGGAACCTCGCTCACCTTGTTTGCCTTGCACCACGTCGATTGGAATCAGACGTTGTTCGGCCGCCATATGTTCACGTGGTCGCCTGCGCAGTATCAGGCGGTCAATGCCTTGTGGATCATCGTTCTTTCTCCGCCACTCGCGTGGATCTATCGGCAACTTGGCAAGCATCGGGGCGATCTGCCTGTTGCTGCGAAATTCGTGCTCGGTTTTCTGGCTGTGGCGGTGGGCTTCTTTATTTTTGGGTGGAGCGAGCACGCCGCGGCGAACGGTAGGGTGTCGTCCTGGTTCATGATTGGCGGATACGGTTTTTATTCACTGGGCGAATTGTTGGTCGCCGCGCTGGGGCTGGCAATGATCTCGCGCTACGTCCCCGCGCGCATGGCCGGCTTCATGATGGGCGCATTTTTCGTTGCCGCGGGTATCGCCCAATATCTGGGCGGTGTGATCGCCAATTTCGCGAATGCTCCGAAGAATGTGGTGGATATCGATGCGGGTCTCACCATGTACACCCGACTGTTCAATCATCTGGGTATGCTCGCACTGGCGGGAGCGATCGTAGGGATCGCGCTACTACCCTTGCTGAAGCGATTGTCCATCGCACACGAAGCCGCAACGTCACCCCGAAAGCCACCTGCCTGATCAGGCGACGAGGTCATCATTATGCGTACTGACGTTTTGATTATTGGCGCAGGACCGACCGGTCTTGTTCTAGCGCTGTGGCTCACCAAGCTTGGTGTAAAGGTTCATATCGTCGACAAGACGTTGGAGCCGGGAACGACGTCGCGCGCGGTGGCCGTTCAAGCGCGAACCCTTGAACTCTACCAACAACTGGACCTCACCGATGCGTTGCTCAATGGCGGGCACAAAGTGCCGGCGGTCAACTTGTGGGTGAAGGGTGAACAAGCCGCGCGCGTTGGATTTGAGACGGTTGGCTCCGATCTCACGCCGTATCCGTTTTTGAATATTTTCCCGCAGGACAAGCACGAGCGACTGTTGATCGACCGGCTGGAAAAACTCGGGGTGACAGTCGCACGCAACACGGAGCTGATCGGCTTCACGGATGAAGGCGGAAGCGTTACCGCACGTTTGCGCGAACCGGATGGCACGCAGACCGATTGGGAAGCGGCCTATATCGCGGGCTGCGACGGCGCTCGCTCGCTGGTACGCGAAACACTTGGCATCGGTTTTCCAGGGGGTACCTATAGACAAGTGTTCTACGTCGCCGACGTGGAAGCCACCGGGCCTGCCTTTAATGGCGAGTTGCATATCGACCTGGACGAAGCCGATTTTCTCGGCATTTTTCCGATGGCCGGCGAGGGTCGTGCACGGTTGATCGGCACCGTGCGCGACGAGCGGGCGGAACATCCCGAATCATTGAAGTTCGAGGACGTCAGTGACCGCGCCATTCAACACCTGAAGGTAAATGTAGAGAAGGTGCACTGGTTTTCTACGTATCGTGTGCATCATCGCGTTGGCGAACATTTTCGACATGGCCGCGCTTTTCTGCTCGGCGATGCCGCGCATATTCATAGCCCAGCGGGCGGCCAGGGCATGAATACCGGTATTGGCGATGCGATCAATCTGGCGTGGAAGCTGGCAGCCGTGTTGTCAGGGCAAGCGCCGGATGCGTTGCTCGAAAGCTACGAAGCGGAGCGGATTGGCTTTGCGCGCCGCTTGGTGGCGACGACCGATCGCGTCTTCACTTTCGCAACGGCCGAGGGCCCTATCGCGAATGTCATACGTACGCGCATAGCGCCGCTGGTGGTTCCCGTGCTCGCGCGCTTTGATGCCTCGCGTGATTTTATCTTTCGCACGGTGTCGCAGATCATGCTCAATTACCGGGGCTGCCCGTTGAGCATTGGATCCGCGGGCCAGGTTCATGGCGGAGACCGTCTGCCCTGGGTCGGCAGCGATACCAACAATTTTGCTAGCCTGTCGCAGATGCGTTGGCAAGTTCATGTCTATGGTGAAGCAAGCCAAGCGTTAACCGCCTGGTGCACGGAGCACGATCTGCCGCTACACGTCTTCGCGTGGCGGCCGGGTTTCGAATCCGCAGGACTCGCGCAGAATGCGCTGTATTTGCTTAGACCCGATACGTACGTAGCGTTTGCCGAGGCGTCCGGCACACCGGAATCGCTGGAACAATATTTCCGATCTCGCGGCCTGAGGTTTTCAAACAAGTGAAATCACGCGATCTTTTTCTTTCTTTCTACACAAAGCATTCAAGGGACGTCATGCGTAAGGTATGTGGTCTGGCATTTGCGTTGGCCGTGTTGTCGGGTTGTGCGAATGTCGATACACATGGTGGAAACGCCAAGGTCGCGCCCACCACAGCGAACAACACGCCAAACGACGGCACGGCGGCAACGCACGGACCGATTGTGGTGCTCATCACCATCGACGGCTTTCCCGCACGCGCACTCAATGACCCGCGCTTGCCCATGCCGACGTTGCGTATGCTTGAAACCAACGGCGCCCATGCAGAGGGCATGAAGCCCATCAATCCGACGATCACCTGGCCCAATCACACGACGCTTATCACCGGTGTGAATGCAAGCGAGCATCACGTGATGGCCAACGGCTTCATCACGCCGTCGGACAGATCGACGCTGCAAGTCGATCCGTGGGTACCCAAGGACGAACTCGTGCACGCGCGAACGCTTTACGACGCGGCGGCAGAACAAGGTATGTCGACCGGTCAGGTGGATTGGGTGGCGATCTCAGGCGCCAAAAATGTGCGCTGGGTATTTGCCGAAGTACCCGATGCCGATGGCCCCATTGCGAAGGATCTGATCGATCAGGGCCTGGTCACTCATGATGAGCTGGCTGATTTCCACAAGAGCAATCCCGCATGGACCGACGAGATATGGACCGACGCCGCGATCGACATCCTCACGAGACACACGCCTAACCTGCTGTTATTCCATTTGCTGCAGACCGACACCTTGCAGCACAAATACGGCACGTTGACGCCCGCGGCGTACGCCGCCTATGCCTATGCCGATGCGTGCCTTGCACGACTTATCGACGCCGCGCGCACGGCAGGCCTGCTCGATCGCATCACGCTCATCGTTGCATCGGACCACGGTTTTGCAAACTACACGCATGTGATCCATCCCAATGCGGCGCTTGTCCAGATGGGCCTGTTGCGCAAAAAGAACGGTGATTATGCTGGCGATGTGTGGTTTCTACCTGAGGGCGGTGAGACATCGCTGTATATCAACAATCCCTCCCTGCGTTCGACGCTGGTGCCGAAGCTGAAAAACTACTTCGCGAAGGCTCCCGGTGTAGCAGGTGCTTACACCAACGCGGAAGCACAAGCGTTCGGTATTGCTGCGCGACAGGCGACGCGTCAAGGTCCTGATCTTTATGTTGTGGCAAAGCCGGACTACGCTTTCATGAGTGGCACGGATGAACTCCTGGTGGAGGACATCACACCTGCACGCGGCAGTCACGGCTATCTCAATAGCGACCCGGATATGCAAGCGCTTTTTATTGCGTACGGTGCGCATATAAAGCACGGCGTGGATCTGGGCCCGATTACGAATCTTTCCGTCGCTCCGACGATTGCCAAGCTTCTGGGCGTATCGCTGCCCGCCGCCAAACAGTCGCCGCTCCTACAGATGTTGCAGTGATGACGTCGTTTGGAAAAAAACAGGCCCGGCGAAAATCGCCGGGCCTTCAAACGCGATGTCGTATCTATGTCGTGGGCGCTTAGGGAACCAACGACGTGATAAGCGCCGGCTTCGGACTACCCCAACCCGTGACAAGGTCATAACCCGTCACAGCGGAATAGCTGCCCGACTTGCCGCTAGTAATGTCGTGGAAGTCGGCGGAGTACGTGCTGGTAAGCGAACCACCGGACTCATTTTGAGCGTAGACAGTCGGATTGAAGAATCCGACCAGCGGCTCGCTTTCCGATGTCGCCTGCTGATTGGCCAGCGCAATAAAGGCCGCCCACATCGGCGCTGCGAAACTGGTGCCGCCGTAATCGTTGGCGGTACAGGTGGTCTGATCGGCACATACGTAGAAGGTGAAGTTGGCGTTCGCTGCTACATCCGGACCATTACGATACGTCGTCGAGCCCTTGTTGCTGGAATTGATCACGCCACTGATCTGCTGCCAGCTCGGGATGGCGATCTTGTCAGGCGAAATGCCGCCTCCGGAATCGGTCCATGCGGTTTCCGACTTCCACGGACCCGCTGCACTGCTGGTCGTCAGGTCGGTGCCGCCGACGGAAATGACATAAGCCGCATCAGCCGGCCATGCTTCATTCCGCTTCGACCAGGTGGAATCATCACCCGAAGCTGCGAAGAAGCTTTGACCTTGCGCAGCCATCTTCTCCCAATAGGGATTCAGCGTTGAGGGATCATCGGGTGTCCAACCCCATGAACAGCCGATTGTCGTCGGCAACGGACTATGCGTCGTCATCGCGCTGATGATGGCGGTATCCGTCGAACCGACGTACATCACAAGGCTGTTCAGACCCGGTGCCATGCCGAGTGCCTGCGTCATATCGAGCGTCTGCTCGGTGTCGTCGCAACCCTGCGAATCCAGGCACGATGTGCTGGTGCCGTCGACCGACAACAACGTAACCGGCACGTTGTTCGTTTGACCAACGTTCTTGTAGTACGTGGTCAAGTCGGCCAGATCGGTACCGTAGTATTCGAACAAGCCAAGGTTCTGTCCTTTGCCGGTCAATGCGGTGCCCTGGTAATAAGCGGCGCGCATATCGCTGCCGAGGAACGAAGCCGAGGGACCCGAACCCGTCGTTGCATGCTTGACCACTTCATCGGGGCTGATACCCATCGCCTTGGCGTAATCGCTCTTCTTTACATACAGCGGGTGCGGGAGCGAATAATTATTCAAACCCGATACGTGCCACAGAGCAATCGCTAATGATGTTGTCGGTTCGCGATCCGGGCTGTAGAACGTGCGGTTTTCCGTTGGATGCTGATAGGAATGCATCTTCACATTGAAGGCCGCTTCCACGGCCGATACGGGACCGGCGACCTGGATGTCCATCCCATCGCGGCTGCCGCCAACGACGCTGAAGCCGTTCCGCACAAGGTATTGCACAACAGTGTCGTAATCGTTTTGCGTCGGACCGAACCGTGCCGTGAACTCGGCAGGAGTGATGTAATGGCGGAAATTGGGGCTCGACGGATTAGTTACGTCGGCGACGAATGCATCAAGGCCTGCCTGATCGCGCAAAGGCAGAACGACGTCGAGATTCATAATCTGACTGGCCGGCAGATTGCCCAGCTGTTTTGCCGCTCCGTTACTCACCGCGTCGCGCACGTGATGAGTGGAAAATCCTGATGCCTGCGCTGCGGTGACTGCGCCCAATGCCATCGCGATGGCAAACGAAACACAGCACACTTTGCGCGTCAGGCCGTTAATTCCTTTTCCTGAATTTATTCCCGTCGAATCTGTTCTATTCATGGAGACTACTCCTCAAGTAGACAGTGACAATGGAAAAAGGATTTAGAGGAATCTCACGAGATACTCCCCACTCCCCTCCCCAGGGGCGCCGATTGGCCGCGGGAGCGTAGGATGATGTTTGTGGTTTTGCAGTGAACTTACGTGATGTCAGTATGTGGTGCGCGTCACACGATCACGTCCTCACGCGATGCACGCAATTGCCGCACACGCGCATAAACTTTCGCATGAATCACCCAACCTTCACCGCAATGTCGCCGTTTTGCGCGCAATGCGCGCAAGCATCTTTTTTAGATCGTGACGAAGTGCTAGATGTACCGCGAGAAATAGCGGTCGACGTTGCCGGAAGAAAAGGGGGACAGAGTCGACTTTATTGAGCGCTTCAGTGCAAAGATGTGACTCTGTCCCCGTTTTCTTTTGCAGTGACAGATGTCGCATGTGATTGACTTATCTCTTACAGGTGAATGTCTGCGGACCGTAAGGCAATCTCTGCTCCGGGTCGAAAGCGAACACTCGAAAGTCCGCAGCGTGGTTTGATCATGGCGCCTAACGCCCTAGTTCACGCGCGAGTTTGGCGACGCAAAGCGGCGCTGAATTTGTCGCTGTGTAACCTTTTGTTATGTGCCAAGCTCGCTAGATACATATTCGGCTAGCTCTCTGGTGTTTCTGACAAACTCCGCCTCCAAATCAATGCCACACTTATTTGCAAGAACAATAATCGACCATAAACAATCCGACAATTCATGGCCAAGTTTAGCTTTGCAGTCATCAATATCTCGGATACCGGCGTTTGCCTGGATCAGTTTTGCTAGATCGCCTACGTCCCCTACGAAACCAAGCGCAAGTTCTTCTGTGGTCCAGATGCGCCCATACCTCTTGATCTCAAGCTGTTCGTAGAGCTCGTTTAACTGGAGTGCCGACTTTTCAAGATCACTGAGTTTCATGTTGATTGCACCTAACACTGGTTATACGGCGCGGTGATGATGACGTTCTACGCGTTTACCAAATGAGTTACATGTGCGCTTTGGGTCGAAAGCGTACGTTATTCGCTCAGCCGTAACTTAGTAAAAGGATGCGACCGACTATCCACGATAAGCCTTTCGTCAATACGCAAAAAGCCAACTTTTAGGGTTGGCTTTTTTGTTTTCGAACGTCTACTAACCTGACGTCATCAAACCACGGTGTCGACAAACACTCCGCGCAGTCCGGAGACGCCGCTTTC
>NZ_DATHMR010000216.1:0-42917 GCF_035486915.1 Dyella sp.
CAGGTCGTGGCCGAAGATCATGTCCAGCACCCAACTCTCGCCCGCCTTACCGTTCCAGTTGCGCGGGCGACGCAGCAACACACCTGTCGCAGAAATGTCGATCAGGTCTGTGGGATGCGATTCGTCTCCGTGACTCATCAACACCGTGGTTTTGATGCGCATGCGCGCGGGGCGCAAATGCTCGCTATCGGAACCGTCCATGGCGTCACCACCCATTGTCGTCATGCTTTTCATCTCCCTCCCGCGCGATGTTGCCACCACACGCCTACCCCTGTATCGCAACGATGCCAAATGCCGTCCGTCGGCAAAGGCGTCATTGTTTCCCGCGCCGGCCAGGACCTGCCAGCGTCCCCCGGTTAGCTGCGTATCATGAAGCAAGCGACATGCCACTGCTACAACTACGTTTCACGCAGAAATTACGTCTATTTCAAAGAATCGCGGGTCCGCAGACGGACGTAGTAGGTCACAAGTTGCCGCGTGGCGCGTGAATGCAGCATCGGTGCAGCAAACAAACCCCTACGGCAGCTGAAGCGCTTGCTGGACATGCCGTGCTAGTGCCGCTAATCTGTAACCCGCGTGTGGAGCCATGCATGGATGCCCGCCGGGAGCCCCGGTCGGGATGGTCTCCACCCGATGCATTCAGCCGACTTTTGCGAATCGCGGGCGACGCCAGCGGCGTCACGCTTGGTTTCTGCTTGATCGTTACCCTGTCACGACTCTGGCACCAGCGACCGCCTACCTGACCGAACCGCGTAGCGTGGCTTCATCAGGGCGTTGAATTGGCGGGAAACCCGCAGCCCTTGGCTGGGCATCGTGAAAGATCAGATTTTAAAGGGAATCGCCTCAGCAACCCAGGCATTCCGGGCATGAACCTTTCTCCGGTTAGGGTCGGAATCGGTTTTGATCGTCAACAGAACGAATAGCCAGCCCATGCCGGGCGGCCCAACGACATGCATTGATGAGCACTGAGCCAAGCGAGTCTCAGCCTATACAAGCAACGCAAGATGCGTTTGCAGGGGTTCCGCAGCAGCAGGAAATGCCGCTGGCAATCGTGCGCGGCGAACCCATGCTGCAGATGCCGCAGGACTTGTATATCCCGCCGGATGCACTGGAAGTCATCCTGGAAGCGTTCGAAGGACCGCTGGATCTTCTGCTTTACCTGATCCGTCGGCAGAACCTCGACATCCTCGACATTCCGATTGCCGAAATCACCCGGCAGTACATGGAATACATCGACATGATGCGCGATGTGATGCGTCTGGAGCTGGCTGCCGAATACCTGCTGATGGCGGCGATCCTGGGCGAGATCAAATCACGCCTGCTGCTGCCAAGGCCGCCGTCGGAAGAAGGCCTGGAGGAAGACCCCCGCGCCGAGTTGGTGCGACGCCTGCAGGAGTACGAGCGCTTCAAGAAGGCTGCGGAGGACATCGAAGCCCTCCCCCGCATGGAACGCGACACGGTAGCCGTGCAGGCCGATACGGGCGAGCGCAACGTCATCAAGCTGCCGCCGCCGCTGGACCTCAAGGAAATGCTGCTGGCCCTGAAGGATGTGATGCATCGGGCCGAGTTGTTCGGGCACCACGCTATCAAGCGCGAGGCGCTGAGTGTGCGCCAGCGCATGGGCGAACTGCTCAGTCGTCTGGACGACGACCAGTTCCACCGCTTCGAGAGCCTGTTCGATGTCACCGAAGGACGGCTCGGCGTGGTGGTGACCTTCCTGGCCATGCTGGAGCTGGCCAAGGAGTTTTTGATCAACATCGTGCAAGAAGAACCCTTGGCCGCGATTTACGTCAAGGCCAATGCCAACTCGGCCGAGGAAGAAGCCGAAGTGGCCGCTGATGATGATGCGTTCGAAGAACAAAATTCCGCGTCCGGCACCGAATAAACCGGCACCCATATAAAACGCGCAACCCGCCATGGACCGATCCTAAGGTTATGCAGATCGACCAACTGAAACCGATTATCGAAGGCGCCCTCCTCGCCGCCAGCCAGCCATTGAGCGTCGCGCAACTGAGCGAATTGTTCGTGGAGGAAGACGACGTCGACCGTGCACAAATCGCCATGGCGCTGGAGCAGCTGGCCGCGGCGTGCGAAGGCCGCGGCGTCGAGCTGAAGGAAGTGGCGTCGGGCTTCCGTTATCAGGTTCGCCAGGACGTGCATCCGTGGGTGTCGCGCATGTGGAGCGAAAAGCCGAGCCGCTACTCGCGCGCACTGCTCGAAACCCTGGCATTGATCGCTTATCGCCAGCCCATCACGCGACCGGAAATCGAACAAATCCGCGGCGTAGTGGTCTCATCCAACATCATCAAAACCATGGAAGAGCGCGAATGGATCCGCGTCGTCGGCCACCGCGACGTCCCCGGCAAACCGGCGCTGTTCGGCACCACCCGCGCCTTCCTCGATTACTTCAACCTCAAATCGCTGGACGAACTGCCATCGTTGGCGGAAATCCGCGACCTGGAAGACCCGCAGCTTCGTCTGGATGACGACCCGTTCCCGCCGCGTGTCGTGCGCGACCTGCCAATCGATCCCGATGCGGAAGAAGCAGACGAGACCCAAGCGCACGACGAAGAAGCACACACTGCACAAGAAGTGGGCGAACACGAGCCGGAAGTGCTGCACGACGAGCATCAGGTCGACGACACCAAATCGCATCACGACACCGAAGACACTGAACATCATCACGACGAACCCGCTAACGACGCGGACGCAAACGTCGAAACCCATCTCACCACTGCCGATGAGGCAGCGGATAGCGCGGACGCCCAAGACGGCCCCGCCGAGCAAGACACCGAGGAGTATCGCGCATGAATGCGCCACAAAAATCCGTATTAAGCCTTAAGCGCAACGCGCCGCCTGAAAACGCCCCGACCATCGAAGAGCGCCTGCACAAAGTGCTGGCCAACGCCGGTCTCGGCTCCCGCCGCATGCTGGAACAACGCATCCAGGCCGGCGAAGTGGAAGTGAATGGCGCCGCCGCCAACATTGGTGCCAGCGTTCGCGCCGGCGACCGCGTGATGATCGACGGCAAACAATTCGTCGTCAGCACCGACAGCCGCGACGACGCCGAAGTACTGGTCTATCACAAGCCCGAAGGCGTGGTGACCACCCGCGAAGACCCCGAAGGACGTCCCACCGTGTTCGAACAGCTGCCGCGACTCAAAGGCGCGCGCTGGGTCGCTGTGGGCCGCCTCGACATCAACACTACCGGCCTTCTGTTGCTCACCACCGACGGCGAACTCGCCAATGCGCTGATGCATCCGCGCAGCGGTCTGGAGCGCGAGTACCTGTGCCGCGTGCACGGTGAAGTGCCGGATGAAATCATCGAAAAACTCAAGGCCGGCGTAGAACTCGAAGACGGGCCAGCCCGTTTCGACGAAATCGCGATCATCAGCCGCGGCGGTAGCCACAGCTGGTTCCGCGTCGTGATTCGTGAAGGCCGCAATCGCGAAGTGCGTCGTCTGTGGGACTCGCAGGGTTTCCTGGTTAGCCGACTCAAGCGCATTCGTTACGGCAACATCGAACTGCCGCGCACGCTGCGTCGCAGTGATTGCGAAGCGCTCAACGAAGAGACCGTCAAGGATTTGCGCAAGGTCGCCGGTCTCGGCGCACCGCAGCCCGTGCTCACACTGAGCCCGGTACTGCATCAACGCCGCGCACCGCGCAACGTCACCGAATATCGCCCTGAGAAAGGTGCGGGATCATCGTGGAGCGGCGGTTATCACGAGGAAGCGCGCGAATTGCGCGCATTCGATCGCATTCGCGAAGAGCCGCCGCGCGGCAAGCAACAACGCCGACGTGGTGCTGGCCCGAATCGCGAAGTGAACGGCAACGTCGACAGGCCGGATCGTCCGAAGGGACCGAACCGGAACAATAAAAAACGTGGCATTGCGCCTGGTCAGGAACTGCCACCCGCGCGCACCTGGTTTGCGGGCGAAAGCCGCGAAGGCGGTCGTCGTCAGGGCGGCGGCAATCCGTCTGGCAATCCAACGGGCAATCGTCGCGGTGGCAGCGGCGGCGGCCGCGCTGCTGGGGGCGTCCATGGCGCTGGCGGCGGTGCCGCTCACGCCAATGCAAATCCATACGGCGGCTTCGGCGGCGGTAACGCCAACCGGAACAACCGTGGCGGTCGTCCGGGTGGCGGTCAAGGTCAAGGCGGCCGTCCGCAGGGCCAAGGTGGCCGCCCGCAGGGTCGCGGTGGCAATCGCCCTCAAGGCGGCGGTCGTCCTCACGGTGGGGGTCGCCCGCAAGGCGGCGGGAATCGTTCGGGCAATCGTTGAAACATGCAGCGCCGTAGAACACACGACGCATGATTCGCATCTACCACAACAGCCGCTGCTCGAAATCACGCAGCGCGCTGGCTTTGCTTGAAGAACACGGTGAACCGTTCGAGATCGTCAACTATCTCGAAACGCCACCAAGTACCGGCGAGCTGAAAGCATTGTTATCGCAGCTTGGTCTCCCGGCGCGGCAATTGCTGCGCACCGGAGAAGACGTCTACCAAGAACTGAATCTGGACAACGCATCGCTCGAGGACAACACGTTGATCGATGCAATGACGAAATACCCTCGCCTGATCGAACGACCGATTGTCGTTGCCCATGGCAAAGCCGTTATCGGTCGACCGCCGGAAAAAGTGCTCGATATCCTCTAGATCGGCCGCTCTTTCGATCAGGCGTCGTCGCCGTAGGCCAATCGCGCAGCGTGAGTGCGAACGTCGGGTGGCCATGCGGCGATGCGTTCGCTGAACATCGTCTTGTCGTTCGCGAACAAGGCACGGCTTGCTTCTTCAAAACCCGGCATATCGCCGGCGATGGCCGATATGAAGTAATACGCGCGCTCTTGCGCTGCACGCGCGCCATCGCGCCCGCTGTTCGCGCGGCGCGCTTCATCGACGAGTTTACGCAATGCGACGGACGCGCCGCCTGGTTGCGCAGCCAGCCACTCCCAGTGTCGCGGTAATAACGTCACTTCGCGTGCGATCACGCCCAACTTGGGGCGCCCTCTTCCGCGCGACTCCGGCGCATCGGGCTTGGCCTCTTTTGCGTCGTCCAACTCATCGCTAGCAGCGAACCGTGCCAGCACATCGGCATCGGTCCCCCGCGTATCGATGTCGATAGATCGACCTGTATGGTCATCGAAAATAAGAATCGGCTCGTCGGGGCCAGTTTCCACGGCGCGCTTTGTCGCGAGTGCGACGGTAGACAGGGGACCCGACTCGATAAGCCGATGACCTTGGAAGCTTGAGTACGTATGCGGGAAAGAGCCGCTCATCATGGGCGTTGAGTCCGATAGAGTATTCAAATAATACCCGGGTAAAATTGCACAATCAATATTACCCGGGTAAATACTTTACCCGCGCAACAAAAAAGCCACCCTCTCGGGTGGCTTTTCTTTGGCTGACGTCTCGCTTCGGAGATCAGACCCGGTTCTGCGTAGCCGGATCACCTACCTTGGCACCGGCGTCGCCACGCGGGGGTGGAGGCGGCACGGACGAACCAGACGAAGAGGTCTTGGACCAATCCGCAGGAGGTCCCGGAACGCGGCCATTCATGATGTCGTCGATCTGGCGCGCATCAATGGTTTCGTATTGCAACAGTGCATCGGCCATCACGTGCAGCTTGTCGATGTTGTCGGTCAATATCTGCTTGGTGCGGCCATAGGCGTGATCGAGAATATCGCGCACAACCTCATCGATCTTGTGTGCGGTCTCGTTGGAAACATTTTTGTGCTGGGTCACGGAGCGGCCTAGGAACACTTCGTCTTCTTCTTCGCCGTAGGTGACCGGACCGAGTGCATCGGACAGCCCCCACTTGGTGGCCATGTTGCGCGCCATCTTGGTGGCACGCTCAATATCGTTCGAAGCGCCGGTGGTGACCTTGTCGTTACCGAAGATGATTTCCTCGGCCACACGACCGCCATACAGCGAGCACAGCTGCGATTCGATCGCAATCTTGTTCATGCTGTACTTGTCGCCTTCGGGCAGGTACATGGTGACACCCAGCGCGCGACCACGCGGGATGATCGTGACCTTATACACAGGGTCATGTTCGGGCACGAGGCGACCAACAATTGCATGGCCGGCTTCGTGATAGGCCGTGAGCTTCTTCTCGTCTTCGCTCATGGCCATCGAGCGGCGCTCGGTGCCCATCAGGATCTTGTCGCGCGCCTTGTCCATATGGCTCATGCGCACTTCACGCGCATTCTCGCGTGCAGCAAACAAAGCCGCCTCGTTGACGAGATTGGCAAGGTCCGCGCCCGAGAAGCCCGGCGTACCGCGTGCGATAACCATCGGCTCGACATCGCTGGCCGTCGGCACCTTGCGCAGATGTACTTTGAGGATCTGCTCGCGACCCTTGACGTCCGGCAGACCGACCACGACCTGACGATCGAAACGACCCGGACGCAGCAGCGCAGGATCGAGTACGTCCGGACGGTTGGTGGCAGCGATGACGATGATGCCTTCGGTACCTTCGAAACCATCCATCTCGACCAGCAACTGGTTGAGCGTCTGCTCGCGTTCGTCGTGACCGCCGCCCAGACCGGCGCCGCGATGACGACCGACCGCATCGATTTCGTCGATGAAGATGATGCACGGCGCGTGCTTCTTCGCCTGATCGAACATGTCGCGAACGCGCGAGGCGCCCACACCCACGAACATTTCGACGAAGTCGGAGCCGGAGATCGAGAAGAACGGTACTTTCGCTTCGCCGGCAATCGCCTTGGCGAGCAGCGTCTTACCGGTACCCGGCGGACCGACCATCAACACGCCACGCGGAATCTTGCCACCGAGGCGCTGGAACTTGCCCGGGTCGCGCAGGAACTCGACGAGTTCGCCGACTTCTTCTTTGGCTTCGTCGCACCCGGCGACGTCGCTGAAATTGACCTTGACCTGATCTTCGCCCTGCAACTTCGCGCGCGAGCGGCCGAAGCTCATCGCACCGCGCCCGCCACCGCCCTGCTGCATCTGACGCATAAACCAGATGAAGACACCAACGATGAGGATCACCGGCAGCCAGTTCACCAGCAGACCGATCAGCGAGAAGCCCGTGCCGGAATCCTGCGTGACCGTTACGTTCTTGTCCTGCATCTGCTTGACCACCGAGTTGGTGGAGAAGCCAAGCACAGGAGCGACGGTGCGGTAGTTGCTGCCATCCTTCAGCTTGCCGCTGATGGTGGCCGGGTTCTCAGCGCTGATGGTGGCAGTCTGGACGTTGCCGCTATCCACGCTCTGCACAAAGCTGCTGTATGGCAGGTCCGAGGAGGCACCACCACGCGGGTTGAAGCTCTGGAATACGGTGATAAGCACCACCGCTATCAACAGCCAGAGCAACAGGGTTTTCCATGTCTCATTCATGCGCGGTTCTCGCCATTTTGCCGGCCACCCGGTCTAAACCCGGTAGCCAGCGCGTATACCTCACGCGAACGCGCGCGTGAGGCCTTAGGTTTACGCATGCTCACGCGCGAGAATTCTGCGCGCAAGCTTCGCAAATAATCGTCAAAGCCCGTTCCCTGGAATAGCTTGATTAGAAACGCTCCACCAGGTTTGAGCCAGTGCCGGCTGAAATCAAGCGCGAGTTCCGCCAAGTCCATCGCCCGAATTTGATCGGCCAGTGCCACACCACTCATATTGGGGGCCATGTCCGACAGCACAAGATCGAGCTTTTGGCCGTCCATGCGCGATTCGAGCTCGCGCAAGACGCTTTCTTCACGGAAGTCGCCTTGCAGGAAATCCACCCCGCCAATGCCCTGCATCGGCAGAATATCCAGCGCCACCACGGTACCACTATCGCCCAGGCGCTGACGAACCAGCTGCGACCAGCCACCCGGGGCTGCCCCCAGATCGACCACCCGCATACCGGGCTTTAACAGATGGTCGCGATCGATCAGCTCTTCCAGCTTGAAAACGGCGCGCGAACGCAGTCCCTCGGCCTGGGCCTTTTTGACGTAGACATCGTCGAAATGCTCCCGTAACCAGCGGGAACTGCTTTTGCTGCGGGACATGCGGCCACGGCCGGGGAATGGGGCTGACATGATAACCTTTACGATCCCCTCGCCGCGAATCCGAGACTGAACGCATGGCCATTTCCCCCTCGCAACAACGCTACCTGCGTAGCCTCGCCCACGATCTGCACCCGGTGATTCTGCTGGGCGCCAAGGGCGCGACCGAGGCCGTGGTCAAAGAGCTGGACCTGGCGCTCTCTCATCATGAGCTGGTGAAGGTGAAGCTTTCGGGCGGCGACAAGGACGAACGCGATGGGCAGATCAAATTCCTGATCGATGGCACGGGCGCGGAAAGCATCCAGCAGATCGGTCATATCGTGGTGTTGTTCCGCCGCAACGAGGAAGACCCTCGTCTAGCCCTACCGCGTTGAGTCATCGCCATGGATCTATCGCTTGATCGGCCGGAAGGCTATTTGTTCGTTCGACGCGTGGCACCGCATAGCGTCACGGTGGTCGATCGCGAGCTGAAGACAAGTTTTATCCTCTCGCCCGAACGCGCCATCGAAGACTGGCCGGTTTCCAGTGCAGCTCACCTGGACGAGGGCCATGTCGAAAGCGTTCTCGAACTAAAGCCGGAGCTAGTGCTGCTCGGCACAGGCACGCGTCAGCAATTTCCATCCGCTTCGTTTATGGCCGGCTTTCTTCGCCGCGGCATTGGCATCGAAGTGATGGACAACGCCGCCGCTGCGCGCACCTACGATCTGCTTGCAAGCGAAGGTCGCCGCGTGGTCGCGGCTTTCATTCTTCCGGCGGGTTGATCAGCGACTAGGCAAATAGTCGAGCGGATCGACGGGACTGCCGTCCTTGCGAATCTGGAATTCCAGTTCATCGCGCGACGAGCCGCTCGATCCCATTTCCGCAATTTCCTGACCGGCTTTGACTTGCTGCCCTTCCGTCACCAGACGCTTGCGGTTGTGACCATAGGCAGACAGGAGACTGTCGTTATGCTTGATGATCACCAGCTCGCCATAACCGACCAGGCCGTTACCGCTGTAGACCACCACGCCATCGGCGGCAGCGACGACGGCATCGCCTTCCTTGCCCGCAATATCGATGCCGGGAATGGCAGCGCTGCTTTGGAATCGACCTACAACCGAACCTGATGCGGGCCAGCGCCACTTCACACCGCCCGCTGTTCGCGAACCGCCGCTTGCTGCAACGATCGGTGTTGCTGCCGGTACCGGTGTCGGCGCGACGGGCGGCGGTGGCGCAACAGACGCTGCAGGCACGACGGTTGCCGGATGTGCCGGCGGCGGAACCTGAGTTGTTGTGACGACGGCCGGTGCAACATTTTGGAAACTGCTGCTCGGTGGCGTCGATGGAGGTGGTGATGGCGGCGGCGGTGCCTTGGCGATGACAGGCGGCGGATTACGTGGTGCGTGTCCTGACAATGTCAGCACCTGCCCTGGCCAGATCGTGTACGGCGCAGCGATGCCGTTCATCTGAGCCAGCTGGCGAAAGTCCATCCCGTTGCGAAAGGCGATGGAGTAAAGGGTGTCGCCCTTTACAACGGTGTAACCGTTACCCGGTGCACTCGCGCGCACAACGGGCGCAGGGTTGAAAGGTCTGCTGGGGGGCTCTTGCACCACCGTCGTAGTGCACCCGGCCACGAGCAATGCCATCGAGATAGCGGCAGACGATCGCATCAATCCATTCATGGCATGAGCATAGCGGGGTCCGGTAGCGTTTTCATACGGGTCCAATGCGCGCGCCAGCATGTGTTCAGTGCCGCAACAGCCACCATGCACCCAGCGCGACCAATACTGCGAGTGCCGCCCATCCGATCCATTCGATGTTCTTGTGCAGGATGCGCTCAGCGCGCTCGCCAAAAAGACGAACGAGCAACGCAAGCAACCACACACGCTTGCCGCGACCGAGCAGGATGCAGACCAGGAATGGAATGATCGGCACACCGACAATACCGGAGGCCCATGTGACGAACTTCATCGGCACGACAGGCTGCAGCGCAGCCAGCATCAGCACGAGCAACAACTCGAGCCAATGCTGATTCATCTCGGTGCGAAGACTTTCTACACCACGCTCAATCGAATCGTAGAGATGCAGCGATTGCAGCACCGGTGTCAGCGCATGAAAGGCCCAATGACCCAGCGCATAACCGACCAGCGAACCGATCAGCGAAAAAAGTAGGCTGATATTGGCGTAGAAAAACGCGCGATGCCGCTTGCCGAGCATCATCGGCGCGAGCATCACTTCCGGCATGATCGGGAAGATGAAGGCTTCGATGAAGCTCAGTCCACACAGGTAATAAACCGCTCTGGGGTCGCGTGCCAACACCAGAGCACGCGCATAAAGCTTTCCAAAAAGTTGCATTAGCCGATGCCACCCAGCAAAGGTACGAAACTGACTGCTGCGAGTTCTTCCTGCACAAAATCACCTTTGCCATCACCGCGCATGCGGATCAAGGTTTGACTGCTGGGGGACCCAACCGGTGCGACGAGCACGCCGTCGGGGCTTAGCTGATCGAGAACCTGTGTGGGAATCGCATCACCCGCCGCTGTAAGAATGATGGCATCGAAAGGCGCCTCGACTGACCAGCCGAGTTTGCCATCGTCATGCCGTGAACGAATGTTCTCGATACCGAGCTGGCGGAAACGCCGGCGTGCCTGACGCAACAACTCTTCGATGCGTTCGACCGTATAAACCTGCGGCACCAGGCTCGCCAGCACCACGGCCTGATAGCCGGAACCCGTGCCGATCTCCAACACTTTCTGCGGGCGGCCGGATTTTGCCTCGAAGGGTTCGAGCAAGGCTTCGGTCATGCGCGCCACCACCCACGGCTGCGAAATGGTCTGGCCATGACCGATCGGCAACGCAGTATTTTCGTAAGCGCGCGAACTCAGCGCCTGATCGATGAAATGGTGCCGCGGAAGATTGCGTATGACATCAAGCACGCGCTTATCGTTGATACCTTCTTCTTTCAACTTGGCGATAAGGCGATCGCGCGCGCGCTGGGAAGTCATCCCCTCGCCTTTCAATGCCGACGGTGGAAGCGGATGCACGGCCATCTCAAGCGGCCTTTCCATCGGTATTGCCGCTCATGCCGTCAGTGAGGGCATGCACCCAGCTGCTGACTTTTTCCAGCGCCTGAAAGCGTGTGAGATCGACGTGGATGGGCGTGACGGAAATAAAGCCACGATGCACGGCATGGAAATCGGTGCCGGGACCTGCATCGTCGACATCGCCCGCCGGGCCGATCCACCAGATCGTTTTACCGCGCGGATCGGTCTGCTTGATGCATGGCGCGGAACGATGGCGCTTGCCAAGCCGCGTCACTTCGAAACCTTTGATCTCTTCCCACGGACGATCGGGCACGTTGACGTTGAGAATCGTATCGGCAGGAAGTGGGTCGACCAGCAGACGTTCCATCAACAGCAGCACGGCTTTCGCTGCGGAATCGTAGTGTTCGCCCTTGTGATCCTTACTCACCAGCGACACGGCAATCGCGGGCAATCCGAGGAAACGCCCTTCCATCGCTGCCGACACTGTGCCGGAATAAATCACGTCGTCGCCTAGATTGGCAGAATTGTTGATGCCCGACACAACGATATCCGGCTCCTCATCGAGCATGCCCGCCAGCGCCAGATGCACGCAATCCGTCGGCGTGCCGGCGACACGGTAATAACCGTTATCCATACGGAGCGCGCGAATGGGCGCGTCGAGCGTCAAAGAATTGCTTGCTCCGGAACGATCGCGATCCGGGGCTACCACCGTGACCTGGCCGACCGCGCCGAGGCGTTCGGCGAGCACGCGGATGCCCGGTGCATCCACGCCATCGTCGTTGCTGACAAGAACTCGCATCATGATCCGTAGAAAGCCAATGTTCGACGCGCGGCCGCGAGGCGAATCCGCACGTTCCCCGAACCTTGGAGTCTAACCGAGCGGACCGGCGGTTTCATCGCCATGCGCAGCGCAAGTTCTGGCCGAACCCATACCGGAGCGATTCCGCATTAGTTAGGATGATTTCCATGAAACGCCGCCCGCCCCCTACGGTTAGCGACGACGATAGCCGCCTGTTCCGGGACGCTATTGGCGAAGTGCGCAAACTTGACCCCGTCGCACCACCGCCTGCGATGCCCAAGCCGGAGCCGCACCCCTACATGTTGGAAGCGGATGAGGCCGCCGTGCCCAGCGAATTGCTGGATATGGCCTTCGATCCTGCGTTGATGGAAGTGGGCGAGGAATTGAGCTACCTGCGCGACGGCTACCCGCCGAAATTACTGCGCCATTTGAAACGCGGCCAGTACAGCGTGCAAGACGAGATCGATCTTCACCACCTGAATGCTGCAGCGGCCCAGTCGACCATTTCGACATTTCTGGCCGAAGCATCCGAACGAGGCTTCCGCTGTGTGCGCATCGTGCATGGGAAGGGCTTGCGCTCCAAAGCGGCGGGTCCTGTTTTGAAAGCGCTGACAGATCGATTGCTACGCCGGCGCGATGATGTGATTGCCTTTGCATCCGCCCGTCCGATGCAGGGAGGCACCGGCGCGGTCGTGGTGTTGCTCAAAGGTTGAGCTGTTAGCCGATCAACTCGCGTGCGACAACGGTTGCGTAAGCGCCTGCTGGCAACTCAAAGGCAAGTTCTAACGTTTCTTCTTCCAGCCAGCGCCAACGTGTGTCTTTGGGTCTCAGCCGCAGCGGACGGCGTTCCTGCTCCATGCGCGCTTTGGCCAAGCCTTCCACCAGGTTGCCGTTAGTAGCAGCAACGTTACGCTCCAGATCACCTGCTTCGGCGGTGGTCGGCGGTTCGCCATCACCCCACAACGGGCCGGAGGGATGAATATCGCCTTGCGCCAATCGCGCGGCCAGCGTTTCGTCAAACGTCTCTGGGCCGAACCATGAGCGCGATCCGGCCAGCGACCAGATTTCGCCTTCGAGTGGTTTGTCCCATACATCGCGCTCAACGCGAGCAGCCAAAACGCTATTGAAGATATGCGAGCGCGCTGCGGAGAGAAGGATTGATCGCTTGTCGCGATCCACGCGACGCCCGGCGAACATCGCACGCGCCTGCGCAATATTTCCACCTTCGCGGCCAAAGCGTTGCTCACCGAAGTAGTTCGGAACACCGCGCGTGGCGATGGCATGCAGCACTTCTTCAGCACGTGCTTTATCGCCGCTGACATCGCGCAGCACCAGCACGAAACGATTGCCGCGCAAAGCGCCACGTTTGAGCTTGCGTTTGTGTCGCGTCGCCGCGAGCACCTTCACATCTTCATGCGGAAAGGCGCTCCAGTCGGGATCGGCTTTGCCGGGCAATTGCACGGTGAATGCCTGGCGGGTGACGGCGTGGCGATCTTTCAGTCCTGCGTAACCGACATTGAGCGGGGGAACGCCGGCAAAACGCGCCAGCTCCTTCGCAACCCAATCGGTGTTGGCGCCACGCTTTTCGACCCAAAGCAATGCGTGTTCGCCCTCACCGTCGGCGTCGTAACCGAGGATTTCATCGACACGAAAATCTTCAGGCGCGCGACGAAGCTCCGCCTTGATCGGCGGCGTTCCATAGGCGCGGGGCAATTCGATGTCGGTAGCGGGCGTGTCGGACATTCGGTTCGATCGGTTTCAATGGCGGCGTTATGTACGGTGCGTTGCCATTCGCAACGACACCACGATCGAATCAATTACCGCTGCTGGCCGAAGTCGCAGGTGCAGCGGCACTTGAGCCGTTGGCGGGTTTCTCGACCACCTGATAGAACGTCTCACCCGGTTTGATCAAACCTAGTTCGGCACGCGCGCGTGCTTCGACGGCTTGCTCGCCGTGCTTGAGATCGTTCACGTCGGCGGCGAGCGCCTGATTGCGTTGGACGAGCTTGTCGTTTTCGTCGCTCTGTTTCTTCACCGCGACACGCAAACTGGCCACCTCGGACATGCCGCCGTGACTGGACCACAGTTTCAGCTGCAGTCCAATCAGTATCAGCAGCAGGATCAAGGCGATCCAACGCAACATGGGTAGGCGCTACCTCAACCGGGCAAATGAGACAGATTCGGGAACGCGTTGCGGCCAGCATAGCGCGCCGCGCTGCCCAACTGTTCCTCGATGCGCAGCAACTGGTTGTACTTGGCCACGCGGTCGGTGCGGCACAGCGAACCGGTCTTGATCTGGGTGGCCGTGGTGGCGACCGCGATATCGGCAATGGTGGTGTCTTCGGTTTCGCCCGAGCGGTGGGAGACGATAGCCGCGTATTTGGCCGCATCGGCCATCGCGATGGCCTCGAGCGTTTCCGAGAGCGTGCCGATCTGGTTGACCTTGATCAGGATCGCGTTGGCGATCTTCTTGTCGATCGCCTCGCGGAAGATCTTCGGGTTGGTGACGAAGATATCGTCGCCCACCAACTGCACCTTCTTGCCGATCTTGTCGGTGAGCAACTTCCAGCCGTCCCAATCGCCTTCGGCCATGCCGTCTTCGATGGTGACGATCGGGTACTGCTGCGCCCAGCTGGCGAGCACGTCGACGAACTGTTCCGGGGTGTAAACCTTGCCCTCGCCTTCGAGATCGTACTTACCACCCTTGAAGAATTCGGAGCTGGCGACGTCAAGACCGAGCAGTATCTCGCTACCGACCTTGTAGCCGGTCTTGTTCACCGCTTCGAGAATGGTATCGAGCGCTTCGATGTTAGAGCGCAGGTTCGGCGCGAAACCGCCTTCATCGCCCACCGCGGTGTTGAGGCCCTTGCTTTTGAGCACACCCTTTAGTGCATGGAAGATTTCCACACCGGCACGCAGCGCTTCGGAGAAGCTTGGAAGACCGACCGGAAGGACCATGAATTCCTGCACATCGACGTTGTTGTCGGCATGCGCACCACCGTTGATGATGTTCATCATTGGCACCGGCAACACACCCGGCTTGTCGTGCGACAGGTACTTCCACAGCGGTTCTTTGCGCGAAGCTGCCACCGCGTGCGCCGCGGCCAACGATACACCGAGCAACGCATTGGCGCCCAGGCGACCCTTGTTAGGCGTGCCGTCGAGATCGATCAGCTTTGCATCAAGACCTTTTTGATCCGCCGCATCAAAACCCTTGAGCGCGTCGGCAATCGCACCATTGACGTTCGCCACGGCGTTCTTCACACCCTTGCCCTGGTAACGCGACTTGTCGCCGTCGCGCAGTTCTACCGCTTCGCGCGTGCCGGTCGAGGCACCACTGGGAACAGCCGCGCGACCAAACGCGCCGTCGGCCAGGATCACGTCAGCTTCTAGTGTGGGATTACCGCGCGAGTCGAGAATTTCACGGGCATGAATGCGGGTGATTTGGGTGCTCATGACTAATCCAGGTCGAGGAAATGAAAAACGATTGTCAGTGCGCGCAATGCGCGCAGCGCGTTACAGCGTATGTTCGAGGAAGCCGTGACGCTTGGTCACCGCATCTAGTTCGAGCAGCGTATGCAACAGCGCCTCCATCTTGCCCAGCGGCCACGCATTGGGCCCATCGCTGAGCGCCTTGCTGGGGTCCGGATGGGTTTCGGCGAAAAGACCGGACACGCCGACGGCAACGGCCGCGCGCGCCAGCACGGGCACGAATTCGCGCTGACCGCCTGAAGTCGTGCCCTGACCGCCCGGCAACTGCACGGAATGCGTGGCATCGAACACTACCGGGCAACCCGTATCGCGCATCACGCTCAGCGAGCGCATGTCGGATACCAGGTTGTTATAGCCGAAGCTGGCACCGCGTTCGCACACGAGAATGTCGTTATTGCCAACGGCTTTCGCCTTATCGACCACGTTTTTCATATCCCACGGCGCGAGGAACTGGCCTTTCTTGATGTTCACCGGCTTGCCGGCGCGCGCCACGTTCTGGATGAAATCGGTCTGGCGGCAGAGGAAGGCCGGCGTTTGCAATACATCGACCACCGCGGCCACTTCATTCATCGGCGTGTATTCGTGCACGTCAGTGAGCACAGGCACGTTGAGCTGACGCTTCACCTCCGACAACACACGCAATCCCTCTTCCATGCCCGGGCCGCGAAAACTGCCGGTGGAAGAGCGATTGGCTTTGTCGAAGCTGGATTTGAAGATGAAGTTGATGCCGAGTTTGCCGGTGATTTCCTTCAGTGTGCCGGCGGTGTCGACCTGCAACTGCTCCGATTCGATGACGCAGGGACCGGCAATAAGAAAGAAGGGTTTGTCCAGACCAATGTCGAAACCGCATAACTTCATGCTGCGGCTCCCTTAGTCGCCAGCTTCTCGCCTTCGCGCACGGCCTTGTATTCGCGTGCTGCGCGTACGAAACCGATGAATAGCGGATGGCCATCGCGCGGCGTGGACGTGAATTCCGGATGCGCCTGGCAACCGAGGAACCACGGATGCTTCTGCATTGGCAGTTCGACGATTTCAACCAGTAGGTCGTCCATCGACTTGCCGGAAATCACCATGCCGAGGTCTTCGAACGGCTGGCGATAGCGGTTGTTGAATTCGTAGCGATGGCGATGACGCTCGCGCACGATGTCCTGGCCATACATCTGACGTGCCAGCGTGCCGGTCTTCAGGCGACATTCCTGCGCACCAAGACGCATCGTGCCGCCGAGGTCCGAACGCTCGGTGCGCTGTTCGACTTCGCCGGTGGCCGTGGTCCATTCGGTGATCAGTGCGATCACGGGATTGGGCGTATGACGATCGTTCTCGCTGGAATCGGCGTCGGTAAGGCCAGCAACGTTACGGGCGAAATCCACCACCGCCGCATGCATGCCGTAGCAGATGCCGAAGTACGGAACGCGGTTTTCGCGAGCGTATTTGGCCGCCAGCACCTTGCCTTCGAAACCGCGTTTGCCGAAACCGCCCGGCACAAGGATCGCATCCGCCGCGCCGAGCACTTTCTGCGCGCCTTCCGCTTCGATCTGCTCCGAATCGATCCACTCCAGATTCACGCGCGTCTGCTGCTTGATGCCACCATGACGCAACGCTTCGCCGAGCGACTTGTACGCGTCTTTGTGTTCGACATACTTGCCTACGATGGCAACGGTCACCTCGTCTTTGGGATGCTCGACCGCATCCACCGTGCGCTGCCAGCCCGAGAGATCGGCCGGTTTGGCATCCAGACCCATTTTCTTGACGACGATGTCGTCCAAGCCTTGCTGATGCAGCCACAGTGGTTGCTTGTAGATGACGTCCACGTCCGCGGCGCTGATGACGGCCTGTTCCGGAACGTTGGTGAAAAGCGCGATCTTGCGGCGCTCGCCGTCCGGCAGCGGCTGCTCGCACCGGCACAGCAGGATGTCCGGCTGGATACCGATGGAGCGCAGTTCCTTCACGGAGTGCTGGGTCGGCTTGGTTTTGATCTCGCCGGCGGCCTTGATATACGGCACCAGGGTCAGATGCATGAACAGACATTTTTCCGGACCGTGCTCGATGCGCAGCTGACGGATCGCCTCGAGGAAGGGCTGGGACTCGATGTCACCGACCGTGCCGCCGATTTCGACCAGCGCGACGTCGAAGCCACGCGTGGCCTCGTGGATGCAGTGCTTGATCTCGTCGGTAATGTGGGGAATCACCTGGACGGTGGCCCCCAGGTAGTCGCCCCGGCGCTCCTTGCGGATCACCGATTCGTAGATCTTGCCGGTGGTGATGGAGTTCTTGCCGGTCAGGCGGGTGTGGACGAAGCGCTCGTAGTGGCCCAGGTCCAGATCGGTCTCCGCGCCGTCGTCGGTCACATAGACCTCGCCGTGCTGGAAGGGACTCATGGTGCCCGGATCCACATTGATATATGGATCGAGCTTCATCATGGTGACCGAGAGGCCGCGGGCCTCGAGAATGGACGCAAGCGACGCCGCCGCGATGCCCTTGCCAAGCGAGGACACCACACCGCCAGTGACGAAAATCAGGGGGGTCATGGAAAGCAGCCGTGCTGGAAATCGGCATTTTAGCGGACGATCGACCTAGCCGCGAGATGCTGCGGCGACAATAGGGAAAATAATTCAGCCATCACCGACCTTTTCCGATTTTCAACATCGGAAAGCAGAACGCCCGGCGCGAAGGCTGGGCGTTGCTGCAGGCGCCTATTGGGGCGCTTCCCGGCCGCTAGCGAGGATCAGCCGAGGCTGTCCGACGACATCGTTGGCACGGGGTGCATCATGTTCACATTCATGTTGTGCAGCACCCACAGCGATCCCACCACCACGATGGCGATGATCAGCAAGGTGAATACACCGATCGACAGGTTGTCCCGCTGGCCAGGCTTGGCGCTCAAATGCAGGAAGAAGATCAGCTGCACCAGCACCTGCGCCACGCACAACACCATGATGCCCGGCAGGATCAGGTCGTGCGGCACCGCGCCGGACATTACGCAGCCGAACGACATAGCGGTAAGAACGATGGACAGAATGAAACCGACGATATACGACTTCAGGCTGCCGTGATTGGCGTGCTGGTGATCGGCAGCATGAGCATGAGCATGTAGGTTCGACATCACAGCACTCCTCGCAGATAAACGATGGTGAACACGCAAATCCAGACCACGTCCAGGAAATGCCAGAACAGGCTGAGGCAGGAAAGACGGCGTGTGACGGCATCGTTCAAGCCGAAACGACGCACCATGTCCATCATCACCACGATCCAGATCAAACCGCAGGTCACGTGCAGACCGTGCGTACCGACCAGCGTGAAGTAAGACGACAAAAACGCGCTGCGGCTCGGACCGGCACCTTCATGAATCAGATGTGCGAACTCATGCACCTCCATCGCCACGAACGAAGCGCCGAACAGGAACGTGATGAAGAGCCACGCCATGACCTTGTTGCGCTTGCCGGCGTGCATGTTGAGCATCGCCACGCCGAAGGTGAAGCTACTGACCAGCAGCAGCAGCGTTTCACCGCCTACGTACGGCAGATCGAACAGCTCCTTACCGGTGGGGCCGCCAGCAGTGGCGTTGGCCAGCACGGCGAAGGTTGCGAACAGTGCTGAGAAGATCAGGCAGTCGCTCATCAGGTAGATCCAGAACCCGAGCAGGGTCTTGGATCCGTCGTCGTGATGCTCGTCGTGACCGTGTGCGGCGATGCCGTGGTCTGCAGTAGTAACGTTGTTCATCTCTTAAGCCACCTTCTGGCCGGCCTTGGCCGGATCCACGTGATCGATGCCCGGCTGCGGAATCAGGCGTGCACGTTCGATCTTCTCGACCTCGGCACCCGACACGTAGTAATCGATATTGGTGTCGTAGGCGCGAACCAGGAACGAGCCGACCATCCCGATCAGGCCCAGCGACGCCAGCCACCAGATGTGCCACACCATCGCGAAACCGAGCACCGTGCCGAATGCAGCCATGGACACACCGATACCGGTGTTACGTGGCATGTGGATGTCGGCGTAGTGCTCCTGACGCTTATAGGCGCGCTTGTGTTCCTTGTCCGCCCAGAACTGATCGAGCTCATCAACCTGCGGCAGCACCGCGAAGTTGTAGAACGGCGCGGGCGAGCTGGTCGACCATTCCAGCGTACGACCGCCCCACGGATCGCCCGTTAGATCGCGGTTTTCCGCACGATTGCGCACGCTCACGATGAGCTGCAGGATGGTGAAGCCGATACCCAGGGCGATGATGCCCGCGCCGGCAAAGGCCACGATCAGGTACGGCTGCCATGCCGGGTTGTCGTAATGGTTCATGCGACGCGTCATGCCCATCAGGCCCAGCGCGTATAGCGGCATGAACGCCAGATAGAAACCGACCAGCCAACACCAGAACGAGTACCTGCCGAAACGCTCATCCAGCTTGAAGCCGAAGGCCTTCGGAAACCAGTAGTTCATCGCAGCCAAACAACCGAACATCACACCGCCGATGATCACGTTATGGAAGTGCGCGATCAGGAACAGACTGTTGTGCAGCACGAAGTCAGCACCCGGCACCGCCATCAGCACGCCGGTCATGCCACCGATGGTGAACGTGACCATGAAGCCTACCGTCCACAACATCGGCACGCTGAAGCGAATGCGGCCGCGATACATGGTGAACAGCCAGTTGAACAACTTCACGCCAGTCGGCACGGAGATGATCATCGTGGAGATGCCGAAGAAGGCATTGACGTCGGCGCCCGAGCCCATAGTGAAGAAGTGGTGCAGCCACACCACGAAGGACAGCACACCGATACCCGCCGTGGCATACACCATCGACTTGTAGCCAAAGAGCGGCTTGCCCGAGAACGTGGCGACGATTTCGGAGAACGCACCGAAGCACGGCAGGATCAGGATATAGACCTCGGGGTGGCCCCAGATCCAGATCAGATTCACGTACATCATGGCGTTGCCGCCAAGTTCGTTCGTGAAGAAGTGCATGTCCAGATAACGGTCGGCCGCGAGCAGCGCGAGCGTCACCGTCAACACCGGAAATGCCGCGACGATCAGGATGTTGGTGACCAAGGCGGTCCAGGTGAATACCGGCATCTTCATCAGCGTCATGCCCGGTGTGCGCATACGCAGGATGGTCACGATGAAGTTGATACCGCTAAGCGTTGTACCCAAGCCCGAAAGCTGCAACGCCCAGATGTAGTAATCCACGCCCACGGTCGGGCTGAATTTCAGCTCGGACAGCGGTGGATAAGCGAGCCAGCCGGTCGCGGCGAAGTCGCCGACGAACATCGACATCATGATCAACACCACACCGCCTGCCGTCAGCCAGTAGCTGAGCGAGTTCAGGAACGGATAGGCCACGTCCCGCGCGCCGATCTGCAGCGGCACCACGAGGTTCATCAGACCTGTGATGAACGGCATCGCCATGAAGAAGATCATGATGTCGCCGTGCGCGGTGAAGATCTGGTCGTAGTGATGCGGCGGCAGATAACCAGCCGCGTCAGCCGAGGCCACTGCCTGTTGCGCGCGCATCATGATGGCGTCCGCGAAGCCGCGTAGCAGCATCACAAGCGCCATGATGATGTACATCACGCCGATGCGCTTGTGATCCACCGTGGTGAACCATTCGCTCCACAAATAACCCCACTTGCGCTGGTAAGTCACCCAGCCGAGCAGCGCTGCACCACCCAGGCACACCATAAGCAGGGTGCCCATAATGATCGGCTCATGGAAAGGAATGGCCGATAAAGAAAGTTTTCCGAACATGGCCTACTCCGAAGCCTTGGCGTGATCGTTGGGCGAGGGAGCCGCACTCGCTTGCGAAGGCGATGACTCGCCGATGCGGCCCATATTCATGTCGCCCATGTACTGCTTGATGATGTCGTTGTAGAGATCCGACTTGACGGATGCGTAATACGACACCGGTTGTTTCTCGCTCGGCTGAGACAGCGCGTGATACGTCTGCGCGTCAAGCGGGCTCGCGCTGGACTTCGCCTTGTTCACCCAATCGGTGAAACCTTGCTGCGACGTCGCGACGGCCGTGAAGTGCATATCCGAGAAGCCTTCGCCGCTGTAGTTCGACGACAGACCCGCAAACTTGCCTGGCTCATTCGCGATCAGGTTCAGATCGGTGTTCATACCGGCCATGGCGTAGATCTGGCTGCCCAGCTGCGGGATGAAGAACGCATTCATCACCGAGTCGGAGGTGATTTCGAAGTGCACCGGCGTACCGGCCGGAAAAGCCACTTCGTTTACGCTCGCCACGCCGTAGTCCGGATAAATGAAGAGCCACTTCCAGTCGAGCGCCACGGCCTGGATGGTGATCGGCTTGACGTTGGACTGCAGCGGCTTGTATGGATCGAGCGTGTGAGACGTACGCCAGGTGATCGTCGCAAGGATCGCGATGATGATGCACGGAATGGTCCACACCACCGCTTCGATGGCGGTCGAGTGCGACCACTTCGGTGCGTACGTAGCCTTGGTGTTGGACGCCCGATAGCGCCAGGCGAAGTACAGGGTCATCGCGATGACCGGAATCACCACGACCAACATCAAACCCATGGCGATCAGAATGAGGGACTTTTCCTGTATGCCCACGTCGCCCTTAGGCGCGAGGACATCCATGTTGCAACCGCCGAGGAACACGGCGACGCTTGCGCAAGACCAGCGCAACGCACAGAGAGAACGGTTGTTCACGTACGACTCTACTAGACAGGCTGACGGGGGAATGTCGTGGGGACGACCTGCATAGGATATCGCGCCGCAACATCTATTGAATAGTCCGAGACATAATGCCGCGCCGTTGTTTGACGCTTAGCATCCCTCGAACGAACGTCGCAAGCCCCACCTGTGCGCAAATCGAAACCGAGCCGTCATACGCGCGTAAAACGCCTGATTTTTAGGCACATGAGGCGACCGCCCGGCACCCTGCTACCATGCTCCAATGAGCACACCCATTCCCGCCCGAATCGCCGCGCTGCGCGACGCCATGGCCAAACATGGCGTCGCCGCGTGCATCGTTCCGACTGCCGATCCGCATCTTTCGGAATACCTGCCTGCACATTGGCAGGCGCGCAAATGGTTGTCGAGTTTCGACGGCTCGGCGGGCACGCTGGTCGTTACGGCGACTGAAGCCGGAGTGTGGACAGACTCGCGTTACTTCTCGCAAGCCGAACAACAACTCGCGGGCACCGGTGTTGCCTTGATGAAGCAGCGCGTGTCGTATGCACCCGAGCATCTGACGTGGCTGCAACAGCAACTGCATCAAGGCGACGCGATTGCCATTGCTGGCGACAGCGTGTCGGTAGCCACGCAACGTCAGATCGAACGTCAGCTCGGCGGCGTTGGCATCAAGCTGCGTGTCGACCTCGATCTGCCCGGCATGATCTGGAACGATCGCCCTGCTCTGCCCAGCGCTGCCGTTGTCGAGCACCCTGCCACGTTCGCGGGTACAGCCCGCGCCGATAAGTTCGACAAGCTCCGCAACGCGCTGCGCAAGCAGCACGTCACGCATCATCTTGTGTCCAGTCTCGACGACATCGCGTGGCTGACGAATCTTCGCGGCAGCGATGTCGAGTGCAATCCGGTTTTCCTCGCGCACCTTCTGGTCGAAACCGAAGGCCGGGCGACACTATTTGTCGATCGCACCAAGCTCAACGACGGCCTAGTTGCTGCGCTCGCCAACGACGGCGTGCATGTCGCCAATTACGCAACGATTGGCGATGCCTTGGGTGAGCTTAACGCCGATCACACGTTATTGTTCGATCCGGGCCGCATCGTCAGCGCCATCCTGAAAAAGGTTGGCGTCAGCGCAAAACTCCTCGAAGGTGCCAATCCTTCCACGGCATTCAAGGCCAACAAGAGCAAGGACGAACTCGCACACATCCGCGAAGTGATGCGTCGCGACGGTACTGCTTTGGTGCGCGCGTTTCGCCGACTGGAAGAACGCCTCACCGCCGGGATGACGCAAACCGAGCTGGATGTCGACAGCCTGCTGCGCGAAGAACGCTCGGCACAACCCAATTTTGTTGGCGAAAGCTTTGCGACCATTGCCGGTTACATGGAAAACGGCGCGCTGCCTCACTATCGCGCGACGCAGGAATCGCACAACACGCTACAGCGCCACGGTTTGTTGTTGATCGATTCCGGCGGTCAGTATCTTGGCGGCACCACCGACATCACACGGGTGCTGGCGCTGGGTCCCACCACGGCCGAACAGCGGCGCGATGCGACGTTAGTGATGAAAGGCATGATTGCGCTTTCCCGCGCGCGCTTCCCGAAAGGTGCGAGCGGCCCGCAACTGGATGCACTCGCCCGCGCGCCGCTGTGGGCCTCCGGCATGGACTACGGTCATGGCACCGGTCACGGCGTGGGTTACTTCCTTAATGTGCACGAAGGCCCGCAGGGTATTCGTCCGCCCGTCAACGGCGGCGCACTCGTGCCACTCGAACCTGGCATGATCACCTCGATCGAGCCGGGCCTGTACAAGCCTGCACGTCACGGCATTCGCCACGAGAACCTGGCTGTGGTGATCGAAGCCGATCAGACCGAATTCGGTGAGTTCTATGCATTCGAAACACTCACACTCTGTCCGTTCGACCGCCGCGCTCTGGAACCGGGTCTTCTGAATCCCGAAGAAAGAGCGTGGCTGGACGACTATCATGCCAACGTTCGCGCCGCGCTGAGCCCTCTGCTGGAAGACGCCGATCTGGCGTGGTTGGAAAAACACTGCGCGCCACTTTGAAAGCCATGCGACGCTTGACCAGTTCGACGACGCAACCCATTCTCTCGCGCTTAACCCACCTCGAAGTCATCGCCTCCGAATGAGCAGTCGCTACAACGCCGCCGATATCGAAGTCCTCTCCGGCCTTGACCCCGTCAAACGCCGCCCGGGCATGTACACCGACACCTCGCGCCCGAACCATCTGGCGCAGGAAGTCATCGACAACTCGGTGGACGAGGCGCTGGCCGGTCACGCCAAGTCGATTGAAGTGATCCTTCATACCGATGGCTCGGTGGAAGTGAGCGACGATGGTCGCGGTATGCCGGTCGACATCCATCCCGACGAAGGCATTCCAGGCGTCGAGCTGATCCTCACGCGCCTGCATGCAGGCGGCAAATTCTCCGGCAAGAACTACAACTTCTCCGGCGGCTTGCACGGCGTGGGCGTCTCGGTGGTGAATGCGTTGTCGAGCAAGGTGCTGGTCACCATTCGCCGCGATGGCAACGAATACACCATGGGCTTCGCACATGGCGACCGCGTAAGCGACCTGAAAATCATCGGCACCGTACCGAAAAAGAAAACCGGCACCACGGTTCGCTTCTGGGCCGATCCCAAATATTTCGATTCACCGAAGATCTCGCTTCCCAAGCTCAAGCATCTGCTGCGTGCGAAAGCGGTCCTGTGCGCCGGCCTCAATGTCAAACTCACCGATGAAGCAAGCGGTGAAGTCAGCGAGTGGTACTACGAAGACGGCTTGCGCGATTACCTGCGCGGCGAGCTCGACGGTGCCGAGTGTCTTCCCGCCGAGCTGTTCGTACATCACATCGCACGCGAAAAAGAAGGCCTGGATGTCGCGCTGACGTGGTCGCCAGAAGGCGAGCTTGTCCAGGAAAGCTACGTCAACCTCATTCCTACCATGCAAGGCGGCACGCACGTCAACGGATTGCGCACGGGCCTGACCAACGCCGTACGCGAGTTCTGCGATATCCGCAATCTGCTGCCGCGCGGTGTGAAGCTCGCGCCCGAAGATGTCTGGGAACGCCTGGCGTTCGTGCTGTCCGTCAAACTGCAGGACCCACAATTCGCTGGGCAAACCAAAGAACGTCTCTCTTCACGCGATGCGGCGGCACTCGTCGAAAGCGTCGCGCACGACGGTTTCAGTCTTTGGCTCAACCAGCACGTCGATCTTGGCGAACGCATTGCGCAATTGGCGATCGAACGCGCCAGCGCGCGCCTGAAGGCGGCCAAGCAAGTCGTGCGCAAGAAGATCACGCAAGGTCCTGCCCTTCCCGGCAAGCTCGCAGACTGCACCGCGACCGATCTCACGCGCACCGAACTGTTCCTTGTCGAAGGTGACTCGGCAGGCGGTAGTGCGAAGCAGGCACGCGATAAAGACTTTCAGGCCATCCTTCCATTGCGCGGCAAAATCCTCAATACGTGGGAAGTGGAATCCACTTCCGTGCTCGCGTCGGAGGAGGTCCACAACCTGGCCATCGCTATCGGTTGCGATCCGGGCAAGGACGATTTGAGCGGCTTGCGCTACGGCAAAGTCATCATCCTCGCCGACGCCGATTCTGACGGCCTGCACATTGCCACGCTGCTCAGCGCACTCTTCCTGCGTCACTTCCCGACGCTGGTTCGCGACGGTCACGTGTTCGTCGCCATGCCGCCATTGTTCCGTGTCGACGTGGGCAAACAGGTGTTCTATTGCCTGGACGAAAACGAAAAAGCCGCGATGCTCCAACGCATCGAGCGTGAAAAGATCAAAGGCCAGGTCACGGTCACGCGCTTCAAGGGCCTGGGTGAAATGAACCCGTCGCAGCTGCGCGAATCGGCCATTTACCCTGACACGCGTCGCTTGGTGCAACTTACTGTCGACGATCCCGAGGGTACGACAAAGCTGATGGATATGCTGCTGGCCAAGAAACGTGCGGGCGACCGCAAGAGCTGGCTTGAAGAAAAAGGCGATCTGGCCACACTCGAAGTCTGAGCACATCCATGACATAAGCCATGAACGCGCCGCCCCAAGCGGCGCTTTTTCCATCTACGGAGGGGGACATCCGGTAAGAATTTTTTTGCGCGATAGCGCTTGGCGCGCCAACCAGCCCGAAGAGGCTTCATTTGGAGCACCTACAGCGCTAAGGTAAAGCGTCTTTTCCTGTCGGATTTCTGCCATGGCACTTGTGCCGCCCTTCGATCTCCAGCGCTGGATCGCCGAACACCGTCACCTGCTCAAACCGCCGGTGGGCAACAAATGCATCGTCGATGGCGATTTCATCATCATGATCGTGGGTGGACCGAACGCGCGCACCGACTATCACCATGACGAAGGCCCCGAGTTCTTCTATCAGATCGAAGGCGAGATGGTGTTGAAGGTGCAGGACGATGGGCAGGCACGAGATATTCCCATTCGAGCTGGCGAGATTTTCTATTTGCCGCCGCGTGTACCCCATTCACCACAACGCATGCCCGATTCCATCGGCATGGTGATCGAGCGGCGACGCCTGAGGAACGAGAAGGATGGTCTTCTATGGTTCTGCGAACGCTGCAATAGCAAGCTTTACGAAGAATATTTCACGCTAAATGACATCGAAACCGATTTTCCGCCGGTATTCGATCGCTTCTATGCCTCTCACGATGCGCGCACCTGCAAAGTGTGCGGCCATCTCAATCCCGCGCCGGCGCGTTACGGCTAAAAGGCACTCGCCTCGCGCGTGAGCCATTTTTGCGCCATGCGGCGCAGCGACTCATCGGTGTCGCGCGCCGTAGCGAGCGTTTCTATCTGCACCCAGGCCAGCTCCAGGGATTCATCGCTGACTGCAAACGTATCGCGCACGCCCGCGCGCACGACGTAGCGCACGTCGTAATGCCAATGTCCGGACTCATTTGTCCGTTCGGGAATCCAGTGCCGATCGACATCGAAAATGTCGTACTCAATTGTAAGTCCGGGAATACCTGATTCTTCTTCAGCCTCGCGTAATGCGACAGCGGCAAGGTCGCTGTCGCCATCAGCGTGACCACCCAACTGAAGCCATCTGTTCAACTTGCGGTGATGCGTGAGCAAGACGCGCTTGCCGCTTGCATCCACAAGCCATGCCGAACCGGTGAAATGTCCCGATTCATACTCGCGATCGAAGGGATGCGAAGCGCTGGCTAGAAACGATAGACAGTCCGCCGCGTGAGCATCACCGGGGTAGCGGTGCGCGTAATCCAACAAGCTTTGTTGCAAATTCACACGATCTCTCGACATTCAAAAAATCTGACTAAAACGAATCACAGCATGGAATGCATAAAACAGCCGCGCTCTGAAGATGTTCTTCAATCGTACGCGACCGCATGGATCTCCAGCCAGCCCGTGCAAAAACTCACGCTACGCAAGTGCCATGTGGCCGCGGCAAAAATGTTGCTGGAATGGAGTGCTGACCGGCGACGCCTAGCCGCAATGCAGCTTGTACCTGCGGCCTCCGCTGGGCTATGGTTCGAGGCTTGCGTGCAGGGGTGTCCCCGAGCGGTGCTACAGGCCTTCCTACAACTAAAAGCTGCCATTCCCAGAGGGGGAGCTACATGCTGAAGAATCTTTTTGCGACGACATCCATTGCGGAATCGTCGAGCGGCTCGGGAGATATCCCCGACGGCGGCGCCCCTGGTGAAGTGACACTCAAGCGCGCGCTGACCGCTCGCCACCTTATCTTGCTGGGTATTGGCGCCATCATCGGTGCCGGTATTTTTGTAATCACCGGCCAGGCCGCGGCAGAACATGCAGGGCCGGCTGTTGTGCTGAGTTTCGTGCTCGCGGGTATCGCCTGCGCATTGGCGGCGGTTTGCTACGCAGAGTTCGCCGCCATGCTGCCTGTCTCGGGCAGCGCCTACTCTTATTCCTACGCCACGCTCGGTGAATATGTCGCCTGGTTCGTCGGCTGGAGTCTCGTACTTGAGTACCTTTTCACGGTGGCCACCGTCGCAGCTGGCTGGTCGGGTTATTTTAACAAACTACTTTTGTTGATCAGTGGCTGGATTGGTCATGACGTGTCACTACCGCAGACACTCTCCGCGGCGCCCTTTACCGTGGTGAATGGACATATCCAGGCAACGGGCATGCTGATCAACTTGCCTGCAGTAGCGATCATCGCCGCCATCGCGGGACTGTGCTACGTCGGTATCACTCAATCGGCTTTCGTCAACTCGATCATCGTCGCGATTAAGGTCACGGTGATTCTGTTGTTCATCGCGTTTGCCGCCAAGTACGTCAATCCCGATCACTGGCACCCTTTCATCCCCGCCAACGAAGGTGGTTCCAAATACGGCTGGAGTGGCGTGACTCGCGCAGCTGCCATCGTCTTCTTCTCGTACATCGGTTTTGATGCGGTTTCTACCGCAGCAGGCGAAGCCAAGAATCCGCAACGCGACATGCCGATCGGAATCCTCGGCTCGCTGATTTTGTGCACGATCCTGTACATCATCGTTTCCGCGATCATTACCGGCCTCACTGACTTCCGTCTGCTCGGCACGCCGGAACCTGTATCGACCGCACTAGACGGCTATCCTCAACTGCACTGGCTGCAGGTGATCGTTGTGATCGGTGCCGTCACAGGTTTGAGTTCGGTGATCCTCGTGATGTTGATGGGGCAGCCACGCATCTTCTACTCGATGGCGCGTGACGGTCTCATTCCCGCTTTGTTCGGCCGCATCCATCCGAAGTTCCGCACGCCACACGTCGGCACCGTAGTTGTTGGCGTAGCGGCTGCTTTGCTGGGTGGCATGTTCAACATTGGTGTACTTGGCGAAATGGTGGCCATGGGTACGCTGTTGGCCTTCGCGACGGTTTGCATCGGCGTGCTAGTTTTGCGCCGCACACGCCCAGAGCTGAAGCGAGCATTCCGCGTACCGCTTGCGGTCATCGTTTGCCCACTGGGTGCATTGGCCTGTATGTATTTGTTCATGCAGTCCTTCGTGGAACACTGGCGCTGGATGGTGACGTGGATTGTGCTGGGCCAGATCATCTATTTCGGTTACGGCTATTCGCACAGCAAGCTGCGCAAAAAGTCCGCCTGACCACGTCCAAGGGGCCGGCTTCGAGCCGGCCTTTTGCATTTATCCGAATGTTTCGATAGTTCAGCGCCTAGCACCAAGCAGGTTTACGCATGCTCAAGCAGCTTTTCGCCCGCAAGACCGATTTCTCAGAAGACGCCGATACGACGCACGGCCCCAGCCTTCGTCGCACGCTCGGCCCCTGGGGCATTACCGCACTGGGTATCGGCGCGGTAATCGGAAGCGGCATTTTCGTCGTGACGGGTCAGGCTGCTGCAGAGCACGCCGGTCCCGCCGTGTTGATCTCTTTCATTCTTGCTGCGATCTGCAGCGGCTTTACAGCGCTGTGCTATTCGGAATTCGCGACGTTGATTCCGATTTCCGGTAGTTCGTATTCGTATGCATATGCCACGCTGGGCGAAGTGGTCGCCTGGTTTATCGGCTGGAACATGGTGCTGGAATACGGCATCTCCGCTTCGGCGGTAGCGACCAGCTGGACGGGTTATTTCACCAGTTTGCTCGATAGCGTCGGCATCCATCTGCCACCTTCACTTTCTGATGCGCCCCTTGCTTATACGAACAATGGATTGGTGGCGACGGGTCACCTTATTAACCTGCCCGCGGTCGCAATCGTCCTCGCACTGACGTGGGTGTGCTACGTCGGTATTCGCGAATCCGCCGGTATCAATCTGGGCATGGTCGCGCTGAAAGTGGGCCTGATCATCCTCGTCGTGGTCGCCGGTTATCGCTATGTGAATCCGGCGAACTGGCACCCTTTCATTCCGGCCTCGCAAGGTAATCACAAGTACGGCTGGGATGGCATCCTGCGCGGCGCGGGCATGGTGTTCTTCGCCTATATCGGATTCGAGGCGACGTCGACCGCGGCGCAGGAGTGCAAGAACCCACAGCGCGACCTGCCGTTCGGTACGCTCGTGTCGCTGGTTATCTGCACAGTTTTATATCTGGCGATGGCTGCGGTACTTACCGGCCTGATTTCGTATACGCAGCTGGGTACGGACGAACCCATCGTCACGGCGATCCGGGCGCATGCAGAACTCAACTGGCTACGTCCGTGGGTCGAGGTCGGCGCGCTGATTGGATTGTCATCGGTGATCCTGGTCATGATCATCGCGCAGCCGCGCATCTTCATGATCATGTCGCGCGACGGATTGCTGCCTCCTGTGTTCAGCCGCATTCATCCCAAACATCGAACGCCGCACCTCAATACCATCATTACGGGCGTCGGCATCGCGATACTCGCGGCAATCTTTCCGCTCGACCTGCTCGCCAATCTCACGTCGATGGGTACCTTGATCGCTTTCGTCGCGGTCTGCGCAGGCGTGCTGATTCTTCGCTACACGTCACCGGAACTGCCGCGCACCTTCCGCGTGCCGTGGGCGCACTTCACCTGCATAGCAGGCGTGCTCAGCTGCCTGGCGCTACTGGCCACGATGGACTGGTTCAACTGGGCGCTAATGATCGCCTGGACAGTCATCGGGCTGGCGATTTATTTCGCCTATGGGGTTCGCCATAGTCACCTGCGTCTCGCCAATAACTCAGCACAGACCAAATAATCGTCCATCTCCAGCAAAAAGTGCCTAATTTCCTTTAATTACCAATAACGTGTTGCGAACGGCTTTCTATTGACATGAAATGATGGATCTGTAAATTTGTCATAAGTCATTGAAAAATATATATAAATAGTCGTCTCACCAGAAATTTCCAGTCGCGGTTCGCCCCTCCGAAGTCAACCGGAGTATGATCGACAGCCCGAGGGTTGATCACTTGGCAGTGGGCCCCGGATCGCGACCCGGCACGTCAGGCGAGTCAGCTCCTCAGCCTGACGTGTCCGGGTAGCACTTCTTAGCGACACCCTTTCGTTTTCATCGAGCGCCTGCACTTGTGCGGGCGTTTTCTTTTGCGCAAATAAAAGGCCGGCGCGTAGCCGGCCTGCACAAACATATGGCGTCGTGAATGCGCGTCAGGCTTTCTTAGCGGTGTGTGAGATGCACCAACCCTTCGCACTCACCGCCTTGCCGGGGAACAGCTGGCAAGGGCCGTAACCCGTCGCCGCACCTGAATAGAATTGACAATTGGCACACGTATTGCCAGCCGTGTGCTTGGGATCTTTTGTCGTTGCAGCATCTTCGACATAACCCAGCGCCTTGGCGGTGGGATCCGCTTCAGAGAGGTGCGGCAAATCGTCGGCGCGCGCTGTGCGCGGCAGTCCAGTCACCAGCGCCGCGGCGACAGCAGTGCCGGCAGCAAGCTTGAGGAAACGACGACGTGATTCGATATCTTCATGCCCAGACATAACAATCCCCATCACGGTTTGTATGCCGCTCCATTGCGGCGACTCCGCGGGCATCGTAACGCCATCAGGGCCCTAGGGGCCTGTTCGCGAATAGCTCGCATTTTCACCTTCCGCCCCCATGCTATAGTGATGCTTCGTTTGGACGTCCATTTGCCATGAGCCAAGTCTTGCCCGCCTCCATTCCCGCAGCGCTCTTTCACGAGCGAGCCGACGCTATTGCCGAAGCGGCGCGCGAGCTTGCGCAACACGGCTGGACACCTGCGACCAGCAGCAATTTCTCGATGCGTGTAGACGCCGATCACGCAGCCATCACGATCTCCGGACGCGACAAAGGCAAGCTCGGCCGTGACGACATCATGCTTGTCGATATGCAAGGCAAAGCGGTCGGCACCGAGTCGCGTCCCAGCGCGGAAACCGAATTGCATACGCAGGTGTACCGCCACTGGCCCGACATCAACGTAGTGCTGCACACGCACTCGCGCACGCAGAGTGTTGCGTCGCGTTTGTTTGCCAAAGACGGCGCGGTGAAACTGGAAGGCTGGGAATTGCAGAAGGCCATTCGCGGTCACACCACGCATGAGAGCGCGCTGGACATTCCGGTCTTTCCCAACACGCAGCACATGCCCGAACTAGTGGCGCAAGTGAATGCGTGGATCGAATCGGGCAAACCGCTGCACGCGTATTTGATCAACGGTCATGGCATCTACACCTGGGGCCACGACATGGCCGAAGCCCGGCGTCATCTCGAAGCGCTGGAATTCCTGCTTTGCTGCGAACTCGACTTGAGGAGACTGAACGCATGAGTCGCTTGCGCATTTTCGATGCGGAACAACCGCAGAACCCGTCCTCGGTACACATCGCGCATAAGGACATCGCCCGCGAACTGGGCAAAGTCGGCGTGCGATTCGAGCAGTGGGAAGCCAATCAGCCGGTCGCGCCGGGTGCCAGCCAGGAACAGGTCGTCGCTGCCTATCGTCACGATATCGATCGCCTGATGAGCGAAGAGGGTTATCAGGCGGTGGACGTGATCAGCCTGACACCGGACCACCCCGATCGCGCGGCGCTGCGCAAGAAATTCCTCAGCGAGCACACGCACAGCGAAGACGAAGTCCGCTTCTTCGTTGCGGGTGCAGGTCAGTTCACGCTGCACATCGGCGACAAGATCTACGACGTGCTTTGCGAGCAAGGCGACCTGATCGGCGTGCCGGACGGCACCCGCCACTGGTTCGATATGAGCGAGGCCCCCTACTTCGTGGCCATCCGCCTGTTCACGAACAAGGAAGGCTGGGTCGCGAACTTCACCGGTTCCGATATCGCGGACCACTTCCCGCGCATGACGCCCCTGGCCACGGCAGCCTGAATCCCGGCTGCCTGTTTCAGCCTATTTTTTCAATCGTTTATGACGTTCGTCGCTTGCGCGTTCCCGGAGGCGGGTTAAGCTTGAGAGCCTGATGCCTCAGCTACGCCCATGACCGCCATTCGCGCCATCGTCACCGATATCGAAGGAACCACCAGCTCGATCAGCTTCGTCAAGGACGTGCTGTTTCCGTATGCGCGTAAGCGCCTGCCCGCGTTTATCGAAACCCACGCCGACCAAGCCGAGGTGCAACATTGGCTGCATGAAGCCGCCAAGGAAGCAGGTCTGATCGAAGCGAGCCGCCAGGAAGTCATCGAGCTGCTGGTGCGCTGGATCGACGAAGACCGCAAATCGACCGCACTGAAAGCCCTCCAGGGCATGATCTGGAAAGAAGGCTACGAAGCCGGCGAATACCGCGCGCATGTCTATCCGGAAGTGGCGTCGCGTCTGCATGCATGGCGCGGCGAAGGCTTGCACCTTTACGTGTACTCCTCCGGCTCGGTACCCGCGCAGAAGCTGCTTTTCCGTTACAGCGAGTCCGGCGATCTGACTCCTGTCTTTGCCGGATACTTCGATACGGAAACCGGTCCGAAACGGGAAACGATCTCGTATCAGCGCATCGTCGAGGCCATCGGCGAGCGCCCCGAACATGTGCTGTTTCTGTCCGACATCGTGGAAGAGCTGGACGCCGCCAAGGCCGCCGGCCTGCAAACCGGCTGGCTGGTGCGCGCGCCGCTAACCGTTCCCGCACAACCCACGCATCCTGCCTACACCACGTTCGACGCCATCCAACCCTGACTCACGTCGCGAGTTTACGCATGCGCACTGTATTGACTGCCCTGCTCGCTTTCGCCGCTGGCGTCCTGCTAATGGTGTTGGTTGGGCATTCGGCTTCGCATCGCGTGGCGACGGCGAGTGTGGCAAGCAGCGCTTCTTCGCCGGCCAATGCAAGTTCCAGCACCGATTCCGATGACAGCGATGCCGACGACAACTGGCCAAGCCAAGGACCGTCACCGGAACAAGTGGTGTACGCGCAACCGAACATGGTGCATCAGGCGCTCACGCAGCTCAGCCCTCGAGTCCCCGGCAAGACCAATCTCTATCTGGTGACCTTTGCAGGTGACGGTGGCGAGGATGTGTTCCGTAACGAGGCGGAGTACGCCGCGCAGTTGTTCACGAAACGCTTCGGTCCCACCGCGCATGCGCTGGTCCTCGAAAACAACCCCACCACGTTGCAATCACACCCGCTCGCAGATTGGAGCAATCTTGAAAGCACGCTGGATGGTGTGGCCAGCGCGATGAAACCGGATGAGGACGTCCTGGTTCTCTACATGACCTCGCACGGCGATGAGGACCACAATCTGCTTGTCGATATGGACCCCATCCCACTCGATCAGATCGGTGCGCCGGATCTTGCCGGCATTCTCAAGAAGCGCCCTTTCAAGTGGAAAGTGGTTATCGTCAATGCATGTTATTCGGGTGGTTTTGTGCCCGATTTGCGTGCCCCGGGTACGCTCGTGCTCACGGCAGCGCGCGCAGATCGCAGCTCTTTCGGCTGTGGCAGCGACTCCGACATGACTTATTTCGGCAAGGCTTGGCTGGTGGATGCGCTGAACAAGACCGACAACTTCGTCGATGCGTTCCAATTGGCCAAGAACGATATTGCCGGGTGGGAGAACGAAGACAAACTCACACCGTCCGAACCGCAGATCGATATGGGCAGTGGCATCGCGCAGCAACTCGCTTTGTGGCGCAAGGACATTACGCCCGGCCCTGCCGTGCCGTTCACACCGCCACCACCATCCGCTAGCAGCGCACCTGACGTCGCCCGATGAAGTAGATCACACATCAGGAATGGCGTTTGATCAGCACCTGTGTGACATCGGCCAAACCGAAGCCACGCGCGCGCAGCAACACTGTCAAGTGAAAAACGAGATCAGCGGCTTCGCCCAATAGGTCATCATCACCCTGGGTGACGGCAGCAAGCGCTGTCTCCACACCCTCTTCGCCAACCTTTTGCGCAATGCGACGCGTACCGCCACTGAACAATCGCGTCGTGTAACTACCTTCGGGCAGCTCCGCTTTTCTGCTCGCCACCAAGGCATCGAGTTCAGCCAGAAAGCCCAAAGGCGGCCGCGCTGTATCGCCGAAGCAGCTGCTGGTGCCCAAATGGCACGTCGGTCCTTGCGGATCGGCTTGCACCAGTACCGTATCGGCGTCGCAATCTGCCCGAATGGATTTCACCAGCAATACGTGGCCCGAACTTTCTCCCTTGGTCCACAAGCGTTGCTTGCTTCGACTGTAAAAGGTGACGTGACCGCTGACCTGCGTCCGTGAAAGCGCCTGGGCATTCATATAGCCAAGCATCAGCACTTCGCCAGTCAAATAGTGCTGCACGATGGCAGGCAGCAGTCCATTTGATTTGGTCCAATCAAGCTGATCGACGTCGAGCTTTGTGACACTCATAACTGAGCCTCCTGCACGCGAACGGTAACGCCCTGCTCGTGCAGGTAGCGCTTCAGATCCGGCACGGCGATCGCGCCGCTATGAAAAACACTGGCTGCCAATGCACCATCGACATGTGCTTCCGTGAAGGCGTCACGGAAATGTTCGACGGCACCTGCACCACCCGATGCAATAAGCGGCACGCGGCAAATGGCGCGCACCTTCTTCAACTGTTCGAGGTCGTAACCCCTACGCACACCATCGCTATCCATGCAATTGAGAACAATTTCGCCCGCACCATGTCGTTGCGCTTCCAATACCCAGTCGAGCGTACGGCGCATCAGCGATCGCGTCTTGGAAGGATCGCCCGTGTACTGACGCACTCGCCATTCGCCATCCGCATCGCGCAGGGAATCGATGCCCACCACCACGCACTGCACACCAAATGCAGCAGCCAGTTCATCGATCAACTCGGGACGCTCAAGAGCGGGTGAGTTGACAGAAATTTTATCTGCACCAGCGTGCAAGACATCGCGCGCTTCGCCGACGGAGCGGATACCTCCAGCCACGCAAAATGGGATATCGATGACACGCGCGACACGCTCTACCCAGGCTCGGTCGACACTTCGGCCCTCCGGACTGGCCGTAATGTCGTAGAACACCAACTCGTCGGCGCCTTCGTCGCGATAACGTAAAGCCAGATCGACGATCTCGCCCATCACAACGTGATCGCGAAAACGCACGCCCTTGACGACCTGGCCATCGCGTACATCCAGACAGGGAATGATGCGGCGACTCAGCATGCCAGCGCGCCGTCCAGCGTAAAACGCCCTTCCAGCAGCGCACGTCCCAGAATCACGCCACGTGCCCCGGCATTGCGTGCAGCACGAATATCCTCCAGCGATCTCACACCGCCTGATGCTTGCACGGCAAGTTTCGGCGCGACTTGGTTCAAGTGCCGATACAGATCGATATTGAAGCCCGCAAGCATGCCGTCGCGGTCGATATCGGTGCAAAGCAAGTGACGCGCGCCTTTTTCGGCGTACCACGGGGCGAGTTCATCCAACGTACGGGTCTCTTCTTCTGTCCAGCCTGCACTCGGCAGACTCCAGTAGCCGTCACGCCAGCGTGTGTCCAGTGCGATGGTGAAACGGTCGGCGCCGTGGCGATTCATCCATGCTGCCACGCTCTTCGGATCACGAATCGCAACACTGCCTACGACAACACGCGTGACGCCGGCAGCAAACAATCGAAGCACATTTTCCTCGCTGCGCACGCCGCCACCGGCCTGAACATGCATGCCCGCTTTGGCCATGGCCTCGATCACAGCGAGATTGGACAAATCACCGGCACGCGCACCATCAAGATCCACGATATGCAACCAGCGTGCCCCAGCATTGGCGTAGCGCGCCGCGAGGTCTCGCGGATCGGAGTCGTAACGCGTTTCCTGCGCATAGTCGCCTTGCCGAAGACGGACGACCTGACCGCCGCGCAAGTCGATAGCGGGTATCACTTCGAAATTCATAGTTCTAGAAAATTCTTCAATAACTTCGCGCCCACGCTTGCCGAACGCTCCGGATGGAACTGCATCCCGTGAAAATTTCGATGGGCGATAATGGATGAAAAACCGTCACCGTAGTCCGTGCTCGCCAGCGTGTACGTGCCGAGTGGAACGGCGTAGCTGTGCACGAAATACGCCCAATCGCCGTCGTCCATCTGCTTGATCAAGGGATGCGCTTCGACGGCAGACAATCGGTTCCATCCCATATGCGGAACACACTGACCTGGCGCTTCCTTAAAGCGATAAACGCTTGCGGGGATAACACCCAGGCATGACGTGTCGCTCTCTTCCGAGTGCTCGCATAGCAGTTGCATGCCAAGGCATACACCCAGTACGGGCTGACTCAACGACCGGATGACATCGACAAGCTGCAATTCCTGCAATCGCGCCATGCCAGGACCCGCTGCGCCAACACCAGGCAATATGACTTTATCGGCGGCACGTATCTCATCGGCATCCGACGTCAATTCGGCATCGACGCCAAGACGCTGCAACGCATAACGCACCGATCCTATGTTGGTGCCTCCGGCATCGACGAGCACCACGCTCATTACAGCGCACCTTTTGTGCTTGGCAATTCATCACCTTCACGGCGAATGGCTTGGCGCAACACACGCGCTGTCGCCTTGAAGCACCCTTCCACCATGTGATGCGCATTTTCGCCCTTCACAGTCAGGTGGAGATTGGCGCCAAGCGTGTCGCACAGCGAACGGAAAAAGTGCGGCACCAGTTCGGTCGGCACATCGCCCACGCGTTCGCGGGGAAATTGTCCATCGAAAACAAAGTAAGGGCGACCAGATAGATCCAGTGCCGCGCTCGCCTGCGACTCATCCATCGGCAATGTGAACCCGTAGCGTGCAATACCGCGCTTATCGCCCAACGCCTGACGCAGTGCCTGTCCCAACGCCAGGGCGCTATCTTCCATGGTGTGGTGCTCGTCGACTTTGGTGTCGCCTTCGCATATGAGTTGTAGCGCAAAGCCGCCGTGTTTGCCGATCTGCTCGAGCATGTGATCAAAGAAGCCCAAGCCGGTATGGATGATAGGATCCGCCTGACGATCCAGGTCGACGCGCACCTTGATGCGTGTTTCCTTGGTATTGCGAGCGATTTCGGCCACACGTGGACGGTCGAGCAATTGATGCGCTATCTCATCCCAGCCAATGCCTTTGGGCCCGACACGAAAACCGTGCACACCCATATTGGCGGCAAACTGCAAGTCGGTCTCTCGATCGCCAACCATCGCGGAATCGGCGCGGATCCAGCCGTCATCCGCCAGATACTCGCGCATCATGCCGACACCGGGTTTGCGTGTATCCAGGCCATCGTGCGGAAAACTGCGATCGATTAGCACTTCGCGGAAATGCACGCCCTGCGATGAGAAGATACGCATGAGCAGATCGTGCGGCCCGTCGAAGCTAGCTTGTGGAAAACGTTCGGTGCCCAAACCATCCTGATTCGTGACCATCACCAGCTCGTAGCCGGCTGCCACGATGCGCTGCAATGCAGCGATTACGCCAGGAAGCAGCGAAAGCTTTTCATAGCTGTCGATCTGCTCATCGGCCGGCTCATCGATAAGACAGCCATCTCTGTCCACAAAGAGAATTTTTCGGCTCATTGCTTTTCTCCACCCAGCACGGTGAGCACGCGTGCATTTTCTTCTGGTGTGCCAATCGTGATGCGTAAAGCATCTTTCAAGTTTGGATACCGGCGAATATCGCGCACCACAATGCCTGCCATAAGCAATCGTTGATAGACCGTACCGGCATCATCGAAGCGCACAGCGAGAAAGTTGGCGTCCGACGGCAGCACTTCGCGAACGCCGGAAATACGCGCCAAGGCCGCGCGCATGATTTCTCGCTGTTCTCGCACAATGACTATGTTATCGCGCGCAGCCGCCTGTCCCGATGCCGATAGTTCCGACATTGCCGCAGATACGCACGGCAACGGTAGCGGATACGGCGGCATGATCCGGCGTATCAATGCGATGACATCCGGGCTTGCCAGCAAGCTACCCACGCGGGCTCCAGCTAGCGCCCACGCCTTGGATAACGTTCTCAGTACCGCGACATGATCGTAGATATTGATCAGGTCGACCGCGCTGTGCTGATCGGAAAATTCGATATACGCTTCATCGATAACAAGGAGTGCCTTGCCAATCAGGGCATTCGCAAGGTACTCGATATCGGAGCGAACTATGGATTTGCCGCTTGGATTGTTCGGCGTACATAGAAACACCAGTTTTACTGCAGGAGTTATCGCAGCGATCAGCCTGTCGACGTTCAGGCTGAAATCGTCAGCCAAAGGTACCTCGATCACTGCGGCGTTCTGGATACGCGCACAGACAGCGTACATACCGAAGGTTGGCGGCTGAATCAGAATGGCATCTTGCCCGGCGCGACAGAACGCGCGCACAAGCAGATCGATCGCCTCATCACTACCGCGACCCACAAACAACTGTTCAAACCGCGCGCCATAGAGCGTCGCCAATGCCTGGAGCAGCCCTTCCGGTTGCGGATCGGGGTAACGATTGCAGCCCAATCCCACATCGCCCGCGGGTGGCCACGCCGACTCGTTGGCGTTAAGCATGATCTGCCCATTCCCCGCTTCCATACGTGCCGAGGAGTAAGGCTGCAAGATGCGTATTTCCGGTCTGGCCAGATCCAACACGCTCATAAGCGAACCCCGAGCGCCGCCAAACGCAGCGTGACGGCACGACGGTGCGCCTCTAATTGCTCAGCGGCGGCCAACGTCGCCGCGCACGGTCCGATGGCGCGCAAGCCGTTGGGGTCCAGCTCCTGCACCGTGATCTGCTTTTGATAACTGGCCACCGAGACACCGCTGTAACTACGTGCATGACCGTAGGTCGGCAATACGTGATTGCTTCCACTGCAATAGTCACCGACGGATTCGGGTGTCCATGCACCGACAAACACCGAGCCTGCGCTTTCGACACGTTCCAGCAAATCACGCGCGGCGTTCACCTGCAGAATCAAATGTTCAGGCGCATACCGGTTGCTGACGTCGACGGCCTGCGCAAGTGAATCAACCTCGATGAGGCGACTTTGCTCCAACGCACGCTCGGCAATAGCTCCGCGCGGTAATTCCGCGCACTGTCGTGCCACCTCTGCGGATACCTTGTCGATCAACGTAGCAGAAGGACTCACAAGTATGACCTGGGAATCCGGACCATGCTCCGCTTGTGATAGCAAATCGGCGGCGACGAAAACAGGATTAGCTTCAGCCTCCGCAATCACCAGCACTTCCGACGGACCGGCCGGCATATCGATAGCGGCACCAACCGGATCGGCGGATACCTGCAATTTCGCTTCGGTCACCCATGCGTTGCCTGGACCGAACAGCTTGTCGCAACGTGGCACGCTTTCCGTACCGTAGGCCATGGCGGCAATGGCTTGTGCCCCGCCGAGTTTGAAGACGCGATGGACGCCAACCATGCGCGCAACGACCAGCACCGCTTCGTCGCAGGTTCCATCAGGACGTGCTGGCGAGCACAGAACAATTTCGCGACAACCCGCAATGTGTGCGGGAACACCCAGCATAAGTGCCGTCGAAGGTAATGGCGCGCTGCCGGCTGGTACGTATAGACCCACGCGGCCAATCGGACGCAATACGCGTTCCACTCTGACGCCAGTGGCCGTGTTCACGGAAACGGGTTGCGGAGCACAGGCACGATGAAACGATTCGATGCGAGCCGCCGCCTCGCGAATCGCTGTTTTTAACTCCGGGTCTAACTTCGCCTCGGCGGCAACAAATTCTGCTTCGGTGACTTCAATCGCATCGAGAGTGCAACGGTCATAGCGCGCGGAAAACTCTCGCAATGCGGCGTCACCGTTAATACGTACTTCGGCAATGATTTTTTCGACACCTCGCCGCAATTCATCTGCGCGGGATTGTGCGGGCCGTGCCAGTGCATCGCGACGTGCGGTTTCGTCCAGGGTATTCCAGGTGATGCGTTTCATATGAATCAGCTCACGCCAACATTTTTTCGACCGGCAACACGAACATCTCTCGTGCACCGGCTTTTTTGATTTCTTCCAACTGACGCCAGCTCACTTCGCCTGCGCATAGGGCTTGCAACATCAACTGATCGGGTTGCCCTGCAACGGGGAGCAGCGTCGGCTGGGGACCGCCTGGCAACAGTCGCGTGACGGCATCGAGTGACGTGCGTGAGGTTTGCAACAACAAGAGACGCGATTCGCGGACTTGAATCACACCATCGAGGCGCTTGAGCAAGAGCTCGATCATGTCGCCGCGCTCATCCGTCGGTAGCGCATCAGGCCCAGCGAGCACCGCCTCGCTTTCTAATAACACCTCGGTCTCGCGCAATTGATTGGCGACCAAGGTGCCCCCGCTTTGCACAAGATCGCAGATGGCATCGGCGGTGCCCAACTTGGGGGCGATCTCTACGGAACCGGCTAACGTGACGACAGTGGCGTTCACATCCTGAGCTTTAAGCCATTCGCTGAGCAGGCCGGGATACGAGGTCGCGATACGTTGCCCACCCAGATCGCTCGGTTCCCGATACTCGATTTCCTGCGGCACAGCGATCGACAGGCGGCAACGGCCAAAACCCAACGGACGCCATTCGGCAAGCGCAGCAGCATCTGCATCCGCCCCCCGGCGATACTCGTTCAGCACATTGCGACCGACAATCCCGAGATCGCACACGCCCTGCGAGATCAGTCCCGGAATATCGTCATCGCGAACCAGCAACAGATCGACCGGCTCGCCTTCGCCGAAGCAGAACAACTTGTCGCGACTCTGACGAAACGTCAGTCCGCAGCGTTTGAGCAAGTCCAGCGCAGGCTCGGTCAGCCGCCCGGACTTCTGCATGGCAATCCGCAAACGATCCCGCTGCTTCATGCTCGGGCCCTTTTGGCCGCGGCGCGGCTTCGTGCGGCGCGTGCTGCGGCAGCAAGATAACCGCCGCTACCCTGATTCAGATAGCGCGCCACACGCCCGATGGTCGTAATGCTGACCGCGGTTCGCTCGTGAATTTCACGATATGACACACCTTCGAGCAGATAGGGCACCACCCGCCAGCGGTCCACTAGCACTTCCAGCTCGGCCGGCGTGCACAGGTCGTTGAGGAAAGCGTCCATCTCCTCCTCGTTTTTCAACGAGAGCAACGCACGACACAAACTGGCCTTGGCGGATTCATCAGGAGTCTCGGGATCGATCGATCGGCGCTTCATAATGTACTAATGCGTTAATACGATGAATGGAATAATACGCGACAAACAAGGCATTCACAACCCCGCCGCCTGAACCGAAGAAATTCCCCAAAGAGCAAGAACTTACCAACGGACGGACGATACTTTCTGTCATCCAAGGAAAGGGTGATGCGTTCTGACGCCAAAGCTGATCCCCTGGCAAACCCCAACCGACGGCCAGCGTCGCGGTTAGGTCAGCCGAACGACTTGAGACCCTTGGACAAAATCCGATGAGTGCTTTGCGCAACGTGATAACCATTCGCCGTGCGGCTTACCTGATGGCTATCGCCGTTCTCGTCTTCACCGGCGTATGCGCCGCTGCACAGTTCTGGCGCACCGATCTGAACTTCATACGGACCCCACTGAGTACCTATCTTCGGGGCCCCGGTGGTGTCTACGTTCGTTCCGTGTATTACCTGATGGCCGCCGCGCTGCTGGCATTTGCCTGGGCCGTCCATGAGGCAACCTTGCGAACGCGACGCAGCCTGCTCGCCTCCTTGCTTTTTGCTGGCGCGGGGCTGATTTTGCCAATCGTGGCAGCGTCCGAATTATTTTCCGATACGCCGTACCACGCGCTGGCAAAGATCATTCACCGTTCGACCACACTCGCAACGTTCCTGTGGCTGAGCTTCGGCATGGTGTTGCTTTCGAGCCGCTGGCTGCGTGATCAGCGCATGAAAGAAGGAAGTCGCTTCGGCCTAGTACTCGCGTGGCTGGCGACATTCGTGCTGTGGTTTCAGGTGCTGGTATCCATCTTTCCCAATGGACTGATGGAAAAGCTGGCGATTGCGTTGATACTGATCTGGTTGGGCTGGGCCTCGCGCCATTTGTTGCGCGCTACCCAGCCGGAGTGAATCAGCGCATTAGGATTGAGAACGCGCGCTTCTGGACGAGTTCGCAGACGGTCCGCACATCGCCATCCATCGCGCGGTCGCGATGCATGAAACTGACGTGCCCACGCAACGCATCGTGCG